>QHOD01000222.1 GCA_003218615.1 Verrucomicrobiota bacterium | reverse complement strand
TCGTCGCCTAAAAACTCCAAGCGCACCGGTAGCGGGACCTGCCACGAATAAAGATCGACAATGCCGCCGCGCACGGCGAATTGCCCGCGGGTGGTGACTTGGGCGACGCGTTCATAACCGGCCGCCACGAGTTGTTCGAGAAGACGCTCCATCTTCTCGTTCACACCGCGCCGAAGGTGAACGACAGCAGATTGCAGAGTGCCGCGTTTCGGCGCTGCCTGATCGAGACTGGCGCGCGTTGCAACAATCAGCTGCCGACCGGACTCGCGCTCGACTTGCATGAGCAACGCGAGCCGTTCCGCTGCCATTTCCGGGTCGGGCAAAACATTTTCAATCGCGGCAAATTCCGCTTCCGGCAGGAAGAGCGCGTTCGGCTGCCAATTGAGCAAACTCTCGTAAAACAATTCCTGAGAATGAACGCTGGGACAGAAGACCCAAATAGAGTTGTTAATCTTACGCGCGATGGTAGCGGCCAGAAATGCCTGCGCCGGCTGGATGACATGCGAGAACCGCACCGGCCATTGCGTTCGCTCGATTGCGCGAAGTTTGCGCGCAATCGGTTCGCTCGCCGCGACCGTTTCCAAGAGGTCAGTGCGTTCCGATTTTTGCACCGCAAAACTTAAGCCAAATTATCGCAGAGTTGTAGCCGCGTCTCTGTGAGACGCACGCGTGCACGGTAAACAGCTCAGGGCCGCGCTTCGCGCAGCGAAGCGTCTACAGGGCGCGACCGATGGCTGCGGCGACGGCGCGGAGTCGCGGAACAAGCCCGGCGAAAATTTCGGGCGTGAGCGCCTGGTTGCCATCGCTTTTGGCCAGCTCGGGCGAATCGTGGACTTCAATCATGAGTCCATCGGCGCCGGCGGCGACGGCGGCGAGAGACATCTGCGGGACAAATTCGTGCAGGCCGATCGCGTGCGTTGGATCGACAATGACCGGCAGATGCGTCTTGGATTTTAAGAGCGGAACGGCGCTCAGATCGAGGGTGTAACGTGCCGCGGTCTCGAACGTGCGAATGCCGCGCTCGCAGAGAATCACGTTCATATTGCCCTCGCTCAGGATATATTCTGCGCTCATGATCAGGTCGTTGAGGGTGGCGCTGAACCCGCGCTTGAGCAGGACGGGCAACTTGCTGCGGCCCACTTCCTTCAAGAGAGAAAAGTTGTGCATGTTTCGCGTGCCCACCTGAAGACAATCCGCGTATTTCTCGATCACAGATAGATCCCGCGGGTCCATAATTTCGGTGATCACAGGCAAGCCCGTTTCCGCGCGCGCTTCAGCCAGAAACCGAAGTCCATCTTCGCGCAACCCCTGAAAACTGTATGGTGAAGTGCGCGGTTTGAATGCGCCGCCGCGCAAAATTTTTGCCCCGGATTTTTTCACCGTCTTCGCGATCGAGAAGATCTGGTCTCTGCTTTCGACCGAACACGGACCAGAAATCAGAACGACCTCTTCGTTTTCGCCCAGTTGCACGCCACCGATTGCTACTGAGGAGGCTCCGCGGGAATCGCGCGCGGCAAGTTTGTAAGGTTTCAACACCGGCACGATCGCCTCCACGCCGGCCATTGTGGCGAGCGGTTTTTCGCGGAGGAGCGTCTCGGGCCCGATCACCCCGATGATCACACGCGAGGCGCCGCGGCTGATTTGTGCATCAAGCCCGAAGTCGCGCACGCGCGTGACGATCCGATTGATCTGTTCTTCAGTCGCGTTCGGCTTCGTGATGATGATCATATTTTCACAGGCGGAACAACCAGAATGCCGCCCTGGCCAATTTTCTGCAAGCCCAGATACTGATGCTTCCCGAGGAACCTAATTCGTGATTGTGACTGGCGTCCCGACTGAGACCGATTTGAAAAAGTTTTCAGCCATGAATTCAGGCATGCGGATGCAGCCGTGCGACGCGGGATAGCCGGGCAAATAGCCCGCGTGCAGTCCCGTCCCGGAAACGATGCGCATAAAGTAAGGCATCGGCGTACCCTGGAAGTGCGCCCCCGGCGGTTTCGGATCTTTGGTCACATCGACATTGGGCACGACGACCTTTCCCGCCGAATCGACATAGTCACCGAATAAGCTGGAAACGTGATTAACGTCCTTCTGGATGATCGAGAAATGGCCGTAGGGAGTGTTTAGCCCCTCGCGGCCGGTCGAAAGTTGCGAAACACCGACGAGCACGCCGCTCTTGTAAAAATAGGCGCGCTGCTCTCGGAGACTGATGGTGATGGAAGGCTTTCCTTGCACTGAATCTCCATCCCAATACGAGACAGTGTCGTGTGGCGGACCGGCCGGGGCGTTGCCGTAAACGCCTCCTAAATATTGGGTCTGGGCCGAGAAACGGGGATCCTCGCCGCAACCAGCCGCAAAAAGAAGCAGAGTAATGTAAAACGCCGCCTGCGAAGAGCGATAAAATGAACGGAGCATAAGAATTTTACGACGCACTTAATGCGCGACCAATGCAAAAAGTCAAGGGCGAGTGGTCACTCGGCGATTGCAGAAATCTAAGTAAAAAAAGCTCGGTCTTCGTGAGGTTGGCTGTCTCTTGAATTGCGCCTCGTTTAATGCAGACTTCCCACCGTTGTTCCCGAAAGCTTTCGGGGTCAATCCCTACCTTCATGCCAACCTACGAGTATTCTTGTCAAAAGTGCGGCCAGAATTTTGACGCCTTCCAGTCAATGCGCGATGAACCGTTTCGCGAGTGCCCAAAAAATCTTTGCCGTTTACGCAAGTGGGGGCATGGAAAGGTGAAGCGTTTGCCTGGGACGGGCGCAGGCCTCATCTTCAAAGGATCCGGCTTCTACATTACAGACTATCGAAGCGATTCGTATAAAGAGGCGGCCAAAAAAGAGTCTCCCGCTGCCCCACCGGCGGCGGAAAAAACAGCCGGGTCGAAAGAAACCGCCACGAAAACGCCCAGCACCGCTCCGATCAAAACACCCGAGAGAAAGCCCGGGAAAGAGCCACGCCACTGATCTCGGACTCGGGCAGGCCGGACGCAGGCAGTAATTCGTCACGCGCAAAAGAAAAGACCGGCGGCTCGCCCTTTTCTCCCTGCGAAATCCGCCGGTCAACCAACCGAAAGATCGACAATCGCCGACTTAGCTTAGGCTATTTGCCGCGGGAAGCTGCGGTTCAACTGCGCCATAACTGGACTGACCGCGATCACCGCGATCACGCTCGTAGGCGCGAATTGCCCGTCGCGTTTGAGGGCCCATAATTCCGTCAATCGCACCATGATAGTAGCCAGCCTGGGCAAGCCGCCGCTGCACGTGTGCAACTGTGGATCGGTTGCCATAGCCGCGTCCGTAACCGGACCCGCCATAATTATTATCGTATCCGTACGGATTGCCATAGCCATTCGGGTAGCCGTACCCGTAAGAGGAGCCATACCCGTAGCCGTCAGGGGACCCATACCCGTAGCCATACGGGGAGCCATAACCGTAGCCGTAACCGTAGGGATACCCCCAGCCCCAACCCCAGAACGGAAAACCGAAGTCGCCGATGAAGATGAAGTCAGAACCACCGTGATGATGATGATGACGCCAATTCCCACTCCAATTACCGCCGCTCCAATTGCGACCACTCCAATTACCGCCGTTGCGACCACTCCAATTACCGCCGTTCCAATTGCGGCCACCCCATGTCCCCATTCCGCCGTGACTGAAAGTCTGTCCGCCTCGCATCCCCATCGAACCGCCGCCACGATGGGGCTGGCCCAATGCGAACGACGCAGTCAAGACAACTGCCGCAAAACAACTTGTCCAAATTATACGTTTTAAATTCAGGCTTGCCCCTTTTGCACCCTGTGAGTCTCACCGATCAAAGCAACCGAAGACTCAATGCTCGAGTCTCGTAGGGATAACCTCGAATAATTTAAAACCTCAAAACAGGAAGAGTTTCGCGTCGATTCGTGCTCGCAAGCATGCTGCCATCGAGGTTATCATGTGCCGATTTATGAAGATGAAGCGCCGCGTCATTTTCACGTTGTCGATCTTCGCCTGCCAATCGCTGCATGCTGCGTTACCGGCGCGGACCGTGAGTCCTTCGCAGCAGTTCGTCATCTACGGCGCTAGTGCTGCGCTGCGCGGCGCAGTCTCGGAACTTGCAGAGCAGACCAAGTCCAATTTGCTCGCGCTGTTGCGACAGCCTGATCGGTGGAAGACGCCGATCGTGATCAATTTGCAACCGGAACAGGCGAATCTGCCTGAAATTCCACCGGCCGAGTTGCGGTTCAGTCAGACCGGTTTTGGAGTGAAGCTGCAACTCGATTTGACCATCGCCCAAAACCTCGACGCTTCATTGATGGAGCGCGAACTGCTGCGCGCAGTTTTGCTGGAGATGATTTATCGGAAACAACCGGACATTGCTCCCGGAACCGTTCTCGTGCAGCCACCGGATTGGTTGCTCGATGGCGTGCTTGCGCTTACACCGGGACGCGACCGTGGGCCGCTAGTTGAAGCGCTTTCTACTTCGGACAAGGCATTGTCGCTTAAGGAATTTCTCCAGCAACGCCCCGCGCTCCTGGATTCCGGCGGGCGCACCCTTTATCGCGCTTATTCTTCCGTGCTGGTGCAATTACTGGCCGAAGGGATGGACGGACGCGCGCGCCTGTCGCGATACATCGACAAGCTGTCGAATGCCTCTAACGATCCGCTGGCCGATTTGAAAGCGCAGTTTCCCGTTTTGGCCGGTGACGCGGAAAAAGCGTGGCGTTTAAGCGTGACTCGACTGAGCGCGGCGGAGAGTTATCAGTTACTCACTTTAGCCGAAAGCGAACGACGCCTTGACGAAGTGTTGCGCGTCAAAGCTCCAGAGACGGGCAAATCAGCGGATCTTAGCGACTTCGCCCGACAAAAGCCCTCAGTGGCAGAGAAAGCAGCGCTCAGTCAATTGAGTAAGGCGTTACTTTTGTTTGGTGGGCAGGCGAATCCAGTCTTGCGTCCGGTCGCCCGCGAGTACCAGCAAATCGCCACGCTGCTTGCGCGCGGGAAACGGGGAGGAGTAGCCAAACGCCTCGCGCGTCTGCAAATTACTCGTGAAAAGCTCCGGGCTCGCATGAGCGACATTGATGATTACATGAACTGGTTCGAAGCGACGCAAATGGAGAGTGGCAGCGGTAATTTCACCGATTACATCAAAGCAGCGGATCAATCGCAGCTTCCAACCCCGAGGCGACGCGATCCGCTCTCAATCTATCTCGATTCGCTGGCTGATCAGTTCGAGGACTGAGAGCAAGCCGAATGGACACGAATGAACACGAATTCGGATTAGTCTCGATTAGCGTTAATTAGTAGTTGGCAGACTTGCGGGGAGTTGCCGCCCGCAATTTTGCCGATTATGGTATTGAGCGCGGTTGAACCGCGCGTTTTTTCATTCGATGCAAAAAATTGGATTTGCCGAAGCACTCGATTCGATCGTGGCCAGCGACCCGCGTTACCAGCGGGACTCGTATGTTTTTCTGCGCGACGCACTCGATTTCACGACGAAACAGCAAAAGAAAGTGAAGGGAGCGACGGTGCGCCATGTGAGCGGGCCGGAATTGCTCGAAGGAGTGCGGCGGTACGCCCTCAAGGAGTTCGGACCGCTGGTCATGACGGTTTTTGACAGCTG
>QHOD01000221.1 GCA_003218615.1 Verrucomicrobiota bacterium | reverse complement strand
CGGTTTCTGAATATGCCGAGCAGTACCAAGCGCTGAAAAGTTGGGTGCGCCAGGCATTACGGGCCAAGACTGAAATGGTGGAAGCCAACCTGCGTCTCGTTATCTCGATTGCAAAAAAATATACGAACCGTGGTCTCTCATTTCTCGACCTGATCCAGGAGGGAAACATGGGGCTAATGAAGGCGGTGGAGAAATTCGAATATCGACGCGGCTACAAGTTTTCGACTTACGCGACGTGGTGGATTCGCCAAGCCATCACCCGCTCGATTGCCGACCAGGCGCGCACGATTCGAATTCCTGTTCACATGATTGAGACAATCAACAAGCTCATGCGTGTGCAAAAACAGCTCGTCCAAGAATACGGGCGCGAGCCGACGCCAGACGAGGTGGCAGAAGAGGTGCTATTACCCGTGGATCGCGTTCGCGCGGTCCTGAAGATGGCACAGCAACCGATCTCGCTTCAATCGCCCGTCGGCGAGAGCGAAGAAACAAATTTTGGCGACTTCATCGAGGATAGAGGCGCCGAAAATCCCAGCGACATGACTGCCATCGTATTGCTGAAGGAGAAAATCAAGGATGTGCTGGAAACTCTGACGGATCGTGAGCGGCAGGTACTCGAGCAACGATTTGGGCTCGTCGATGGATACAGTCGAACACTCGAAGAAGTCGGCCGGCAGTTCCAGGTCACCCGGGAGCGCATCCGCCAGATCGAGGCAAAGGCTTTGCGTAAAATGCGGCATCCGACCCGTATTCGACAGTTGGAAGGGTTCTTGGAGGCCCCTGGTGTGTAATATCGAATTTAGCTCCCATTCGAGCGCAACTTCCAATGGTGCAAGTAGTTCAATTCAACGGAGACTATGGAACGCGAAGATGATCAGGAATTATGGGATTTGCTCGGTCGGCGCGCCGAACCCAAGCTTTCGCCATTCTTTGCTCGGAATCTGCTGAGGAAAGTTCGCCCGGAAGGGGGCGGCTTCGAGTGGGCGCTAGGATGGTTTAGCTTGCGGAGAGTCGTCTCAGCATCTGCTGTGGCAATCGTCGTGATTGGGATGGCAGTCGCCACCCATCACCTTGGGCCGCAGAAGGCGTTTGAGAGCGAACCAGATGTGGTGGCAAAAATCGATCCGCAAGACTACGACGTGGTCGCTGATCTGGATGAATTGATCACTTCGGATGACAATAACCTGTGGGACGACAAGCCAACTTTGTAAAGATTATCGCCAGTTTGTGGCTCTTTGCTTCGTTTTGCGCTTCGGCACAACCGCAATCGCATCGATCCAACGGGCGGCAAATGGGTCCGCCTCCCCGCCAGGCGCCGTCGATGCAGAGCCTGCCTGAGCGGTGGCGTTCACTTCCGCCGGCGGCCCGGCAAAATTTCCAGCGTAACGCCGAGCGTTGGATGCGCATGAGTCCGGAAGAGCGCGCGGTGCTGCGCGAGCGAGAAAATTTGCGCCGTGAACGAATTAGACGTGAAACCGAGACAGCACTGCGCGATTCCGGCCTCCGCTTAGACCAGGAGAAACGCGCCTTATTTGAATCCCGTTATATCCAGGAGCGGCGCAAAATGGAGCAACAACTCCGGCAGCGAATCGAAACTGAACGGCAGCAGCAATTACCGGAGTTGATCCAACAATTAAAGAACGAATTCCAACGTCAACAGCCGAGCACCAGCCCTGGCGCGAAATCGGCGGAATCGCCAAAATCCGGCAAGTAACCGAGCGGTCTGCGCACAGACCGTTTTTCGGCACCCACGCTCTGTCAAAATCCTTGCAGGTAAAAAAAAGCTGGCTCGAAATCACTCTCGAGCCAGCTCGATGGATTTTTGGATCCTACGTCAGCTTAGTACCGATGGTAGTAATGATGACGGTGGTGGCGGTAATATCGATGCCCGCCGTACCAATAGAATGACGACCCAGAATAGCCGTAGTACGGATACGGTCGGTAGTAGGAGCCATAATAAGGTCCATAGTAGCCATACGGATAATACCCATAATAGCCCGGAAATCCGACCCCAATTCCGACCGACACGCCAGCGTCAGAACGCTGTGCGGGAACGAAAGCCAATCCCCCTGCCACCAATGCAATTAAGAGAAGTTTTTTCATGCTTTACCTCCTGAAGATTAAACAGGAGTCGCCAGCAAAAGTTCCGGCTTTATTCGGGCACCAAGCCCTGCGGGTATGCTGTGATGCAGACGCCTTGGCCAATCTGTTGATAACAAACGCGATTGAGATGGATCGCATTCGCAGTGGTTCCGGCTCCGCGGCCTGAAAACGCAATCGCCGGTCCGCCGGTTAAAATCGAACCCAAATAAATCTGTACCTTGTCAATCAGACGCGCATCGAGTGCTTCGCCAAGGACCTTGCCGCCACCCTCAATCAGAACGCTCGTCACACTTCGCCTACCCAAATCTTTCAATACGGCAGCCAGAGGCTTGCCCTTATAGATCAGCGTTCGCATGGCAAACCGGTCACGAAACAAATGAGCTCGCCGCGGCAGGCCCCCTGAACGAGTCAGCACGACCCGCCAGGGTTGGCGCGCGCCGTGCACTCCGCGCGGGGTCAATCGTGGATTATCAGTCCGAACCGTTTCTGCGCCCACCAGAATTGCGTCCACGTATGCGCGTAGCTGATGTGCGTCGCGGCGAGCAGCAGAGTCGGTGATCCAGTGAGGCTCCCCTGGCGGCCGCGTCAACCGGCCATCCAGGGACATCCCGCATTTCGCGATGACGAAGGGCCGCCGGTTGACAATCCACTTGTTGAAAGCCTCGTTAAGCCGTGCGCATTCCTTAGTCAAAATGCCCTCGCGCACTTTGATTCCGGCAGTTCGTAATTGGGCAATTCCTCTCCCGGAATGACGAGGATTTACATCCACCGCTCCGATAACCACATTCTTTACGCCGGCTTTGATGATTGCATTTGTGCATGGTGTGGTACGACCGAATGTAGAACAGGGCTCCAAAGTAACGTAGAGTGTGGCCCGAGCAGGTAATTTAGCGCCGAATGTGCGCAGGCACTCGACCTCAGCATGTTCGTGGCCCGCGCCTCGATGGTGGCCTCTCGCCACGACCCGATCGCCAACCACCAGCACGGCGCCGACGGCCGGATTGGGGCTCGTCCGTCCCAGCGCCTTTTCCGCTTCCTTCAGTGCGACGCGCATGAACTGCTCGTCTCGTGGTGTCGTCGATGCCACGCCAGATGAGTAATTGCCCTCGCTGCTTCGGGCAACGTTTTTCGCGTACACAGGCTGCGTAAATATGGGCACTGATTCATCGCGAATCGCGTCCGGAAAATTATCGGCGCACGTTCGAGCTCGATCCATCGATCAATGCAAATAAAATCAGCGCAAAAATCGATCAAGGTGTCGTGAGTTTGACGCTGCCGAAGGCGGAACATGTCAAACCGCGCAAGATCACTGTTTCTTAAGAGAGCAGCCATTTCTGGGACATCACAAGGCCGCGGACATTGACGTCCGCGGCCTTTTCATTCTCTCATTACGCTTTTTCCCTTGGCGAATTGTCGGCAGAGAAGTAATTAGAGACATCTCAAATATGGCGACAAAAACGGAAGAAAAAACGGGCGCGGATAAACTGACTGCCGCCCGAAATAAGAATCTCGACCTGGCGATTCAACA
>QHOD01000220.1 GCA_003218615.1 Verrucomicrobiota bacterium | reverse complement strand
CGGCGCGCTGTATCACAGATGCAAACTTGAAATTACTCGGTGGAGATAGCGCCACGCAGTCCGCGCATCGCGATGCGCCGACCGTATTCCGGTTCAGGGCGAAAGTTGCCGATGTCGATCTTGCCCAGGCAAAGATTCGCTTCGAAGCGGTATCGAAATCCAACAACAAAATGTCGGACGCAGTCGAAATCACGCTCCCGGTGCAACCGCCGACGATTGTGCGCAAAGAAAGCGTGGCCGGTTCGTTTACTGGCCCGCAGTTTGATGCGCATCGCGTGATGCCCGAGGAATGGAGACACGGTCGCGGCAAATTTAGCACAACGATTTCAACCTCACCCTGGCTGCCCAAGATCGCAGGATTGCCGGTGATCCTCGAATATCCCCATGGCTGCTTCGAACAAATTTCGACGAAGCTTTTAGGCTACAGTTTGCTGGCAAATCTGCTGGCGTATATGCCCGACCTTCAGGGACGCGACGCCGAATATCGCGCAACGCTCGAACGCGGGCTGAAGCAGTACGCCGATTCGCTGCTGAGCAATGGAATGCTTCCCTACTGGCCCGGGGGCGATGCAGGCAATGGTTTCGTGACCTGCCAGGCGCTCTGGTCGGTCAACGAATCTATCAATGCCGGGTTCGAGGCACCGGCGGAGTTGCAAGAAAAACTTTCCGGCGCGGTCGGTAAAATCCTCAAAGGGCAAGCGGGCGCGTCGCGATTTGAAAAATGCTTTGCCCTGTTTGTGCTCACGCAATCGGGAAGCGATGACGATTTCCGGAATGAATCCCAGGAATTATATCTGCACCGCAACGAGGGCAGCGACGAAGACCGGGCGTTGCTCGCACTCGCGTTGCATCGGCAAAACATCATGGCGCGCGAACAGCAGCAACTCCTGCGCGAAATCGACACGCCGATTAAGGAGCGCGCGTTTAATCCGGCGACATTCACATCGATGACTCGCGCCGAGGCGATGCGCGCCTTTGCGTTCAATGCTATCTCGCCGCCAACCTGGACGAAGCAAAAGAAACAAGAGGCGCGCGACCGCATGGCGAAGCTGATGGATTCGGCAGGATCGCTTTCGACGCAGGAAAATCTTTGGTTGCTGCTCGCCTTCAAATCAATGCTCGGAGCGGAGATGGCACCGGCGTTACACGCAACCCAACCGCCGGGTGTGCTTTCCAAAAATGGGCGCGCAGCCGCGTGGCTCGACCGCAAGATCGACAATGAGTTAGTAATCAAAGGATTGAATCAAGGCGCGCTTGCGTTTTTGATGCGTGCGGAATATTCGACCAGCGAAGCCGATACCGACCGGGTCGATCGCGGATTTCGGATCGAACGCGTCGTCAAAAATTTGACTGACGCAAAGCGCGTTGGCACTTCCGACGCGCCGTTGAAACTGGGCGATCAATTGCTCATCACATATCGGGTTAACACGCGGAAGCTTCAAAATTTTGTGGCATTGGAAGATGCATTGCCGGCTGGGCTGGAGGTAGTGAATCCGAATCTCGCGCTCGTCGGGAAATTCTTTCAGCTTCCGCCGGCCGATCCGCAGGATCGCTTACTTGGATTGTCGTACTCCGAGATGCGCGATCGTTCGGCTCTCCTTTATTTTGACATAGTCGATCCAGGCTCGAGCACCTATTCGGTCTTGGCGCGCGCAACGGCGGCGGGCGCGTTCCGCTGGCCCGCCACGCAAGTCGCACCAATGTACGACAGCCGTTTTTCCGGACTGTCGCCTTCAAGCATATGCGTCGTGTCGTCGGAATAATCTTTGCGATCACCAGCATCGCGATCATCGCCGCATTCGCCTGGGTTTGGTGGCTCCCTTTGCCTGCCGAGTTAAGAAGACCGCCGCCTGGAACCTTGACGCTGCTCGATTGTCGCGGTCGCGAGATCGCCGAGCTCGCGTCGCCGGAAGCGCGCACGCAATTTCCGCTCCCGCTAGAGCAAATGGGCCAGTGGCTGCCACGGGTTACCGTCACGCTGGAAGACCGGCGGTTTTACAAACATCGCGGAATTGACTGGCGTGCGACTGTTGCCGCGTGCGCACGCAATTTGCGATCGCGTCATGTTGTCTCCGGCGCATCGACCATTACGCAGCAACTGGTGAAATTAGCAAGTGGCTCCGAAAGTTTTCGGAGTTGGCATCGCAAACTTTATGAAGCAATCGTGGCTTGGAAGCTGGAGCGGCGCTGGAGTAAGGAGCGAATTCTCACCGAGTATTTGAATCGCAGCAGTTATGGCAATCGCAGGATTGGCCCGGAAGCGGCGGCGCGGGCATACTTCGACAAACCGGCGCGCGACCTCACGTTGAGCGAAGCGATTTTTCTGGCCGGTTTGCCACAAGCGCCGACGCGGTTGAATCCGTGGCGACATCTGGATAACGCGACATGCAAATACGCTCGCTCGCTCGTGCGGCTCGTTGAGCTCGGGATCATCACGCGCGACCAGCAATCGTTGCTCGCCCAGTCACCGCGTGTTGTGCATGTCGATCCACCGCGGGTCGCGCCGCACTTTGTCGATGCAGTCGTGGCGCGAAACCCGGAATTGCGCGGCACGGTAAGGACAACGCTTGACCTCGATCTGCAGGCGACGATCGAACGCTTGGTTCGCTCGCATTTGTCAGCACTGAATCGGCACGACATCACCCAGGCTGCGGTTGTCGTAATCGAAAATGCGACCGGCGCAGTTTGCGCCGTGGTCGGCTCCGAGAATTACGCCGTGTCACAAATAAACGGCGCGACGCAGCCCCGCAGTTGTGGATCGACATTGAAACCGTTCGTTTATCTCGACGCGATCGATAAGCGGCTGCTCACGGCGGCGAGCCTGTTGCCGGATACGCCGGACGCAATTCGCGGTGAGTACGCCGATTACGATCCGCAAAATTATAATCATCGTTATCTTGGTCCGGTGCGCTTGCGCGAAGCGCTCGGCTGTTCGCTCAACGTGCCGGCAGTATTCGCGCTAAGCCGCCTGGGCGCGCGCCCGGCATTCTATCAATTGCAAAAATGGGGCTTCAATTTTCCGCAGGGCCTGGCGGACTATGGTGCTGGTTTTGTTTTGGGGAATGCTGAGATCCGCCTTGTTGATCTTGCCGCCGCCTATGCCGGACTGGCTCGGGGTGGAACGGCCATGCGCGCGAAATTATTGGCCGCCGAACATCAGCCGATCACCCGCGTCGCGTCAGATGAAGCTACCGCGATCATCACCGATATTTTGTGCGATAACGACGCGAGACAGAAAAGTTTCGGCCCGCATTCGCCCCTGGCTTTTGAGCAACGCGTTGCCGCAAAGACTGGAACGAGCAGCGGTTTCCGCGATGTCTGGACAGTCGGGTTCGACAAAGAGCATACCGTCGCAGTTTGGGCAGGAAATTTTGATGGTCGGCCGATGCGCGATACCTTTGCGGTGCGAGCGGCGACGCCGCTTTGGGCGGCGGTGATGCAAGCAATGCTCCGGGGAGATCACCCCCTTGATACGCCGGTGGAAAACGAAAGACTGGTGCGCCGCGAAATTTGCAAGGCGACAGGTTTGCTTCCATCCCGTTTCAGTTCGGCAAAGATGAGCGAACTCTTTCTAGCCGGAACCGAGCCGCATGAAGATTCGGCAGATTATTTTGCAAGCGATGGAAGATTGCTTTTGACTGACGCCTACAGTCAATGGTGCGCGAGCCGTGACAACACCATCGGTGCGCACGTCCGGTCCGATTTCCGGATCACGAGTCCGCCGTCGAATGCACATTACGAACTCG
>QHOD01000219.1 GCA_003218615.1 Verrucomicrobiota bacterium | reverse complement strand
ATGCCGTAAGCAATTCGATAACTGAATAGAAAATGATGTCAGCCATCAATGGGACGCGCCGGCCGAATTTGTCGCCAAGCAACCCGAAGAGGAACGCGCCCAGCGGGCGCATCATCAATGTCAGCGTAATTCCGAAGGCTACTTCCGGGATGCTTCGCCCAAATTCATGCGCGACTGGCACCAGGACGAAAGTGAGCAGAAAAAAATCGAACGCATCCAGCGCCCATCCGAGGAAACAGGCAACGAATGTGTTGCGTTGATCGTGGTTGAGTAATTTAAAGAGACGGATTGCTTCCACGCCCAGTCACCTAATTGTCACGTCGGCCCAAGTCGAGAAATCTCTCAATAATGACGAACGACGAGAGAATGTTGAAATGATCAAGATCCCAGCATGACGTCATTTGGTTTCCAATCTTGGTCATTCCTTCGCCATTCGTCATTGCCCTCGCGCAACTGAACAAACGTCCTGATGCTTAACCCGATTACGAGCACGAGCAGGAACACGCGATCACGAACACATCTACGCATCATGATGCGTCAATTTGTTTCTTGATCACCGGCCGAAACGTCGTTTAGTTCCCGGCTAACATGCCGGACAACCTTCATCCTTTGGAAACCCTCCTGCGTGAGCGCATCGTCGTGCTCGACGGCGCCATGGGCACCATGATTCAACAATACAAACTGTCCGAGCAGGATTATCGCGGAAAACGGTTCGCGGATTGGAAGGGCAAAGATCTCAAGGGCAGCCTCGAGTTGCTCAACTTAACGCAACCGCAAGTCGTCGAAGAAATTCACGCCGCTTATCTCGAGGCTGGCGCCGATCTCATCGAGACGAACACGTTCAGCGGGACGACCATCGGCTTGCATGATTTCCTGTTTCAAGGCGAACCGAAACGTGGACGCAAAGATCAGGAATTCTTCCAGCGGGTGACTGACGATGTCAATCTTCGTGCACTGGTTCACGAACTTAATTTTGAAGCGGCCAAGATAGCGCGTCGCGCCGCGGATCGGGTTGCAAATGAAACCGGACTCCGGCGATTTGTTGGCGGCTCGATGGGGCCTCTTCCTGTTGCCGGCTCCATCTCGCCCGATGTAAACGATCCAGCGTTTCGCGCGGTCTCATTCGATCAGCTTCGCCAGGCTTATTTCGATGAAGCGGAAGCACTGCTCGAAGGAGGTGTCGATCTTCTTATCGTCGAAACCATTTTCGATACTCTCAACGGAAAGGCTGCGTTGTTTGCCATCGCCGAAGCATTGGAGAAAAGCGGGAGCAACGTACCGTTAATGATTTCGGGCACCGTCATTGACAAGTCCGGACGCAACTTGAGCGGACAAACGGTGGAAGCGTTGCTCATTTCGATCGCGCATGCCCGGCCGCTGATCCTCGGGTTGAATTGCTCACTCGGTCCCGACGAAATGGAACCGTTCATCGAAGAGCTGGCGCGCATCTCGCCGTATTACATGAGTGCGTATCCGAACGCGGGCCTGCCCGATGCGCTCTCGCCCACCGGTTTTCCGGAAACTGCCGAAACATTTGCGCCCAAGGTTGCGAAGTGGGCGCAGAACGGCTCGCTCAACGTGGTCGGCGGTTGTTGCGGCACAACGCCCGATCACATCCAGGCGCTGGCAAAACTAGTCCGTAAATTTTCACCCCGCGCCCTGGAAGCCGCAACCGGTAACACATGATTCTACGACTTTCCGGGCTCGAGCCACTAAACATTACGCCAGAGTTCGGATTCGTTGTCATTGGCGAACGGACAAATATCACCGGGTCGCCCAAATTTTCGAAATTGATCCTGGCGGATGATTTCGACGGAGCGCTAGCGGTGGCACGTCAACAAGTGCAAAGCGGAGCCAACATTCTCGATGTGAATATGGACGAGGGGATGATCGATTCGGAAGCGGCCATGACGCGCTTTCTGAATTTGATCGGCAGCGAACCGGATATTTCTCGCATTCCGATCATGATCGACAGCTCGAAATGGAGCGTCATTGAGGCGGGCCTCAAATGCGTGCAAGGCAAAGGGGTCGTCAATTCGATTAGCTTGAAAAACGGTCAAGAGGAATTTCTTCGCCAGGCGCGATTGATTCGGCGATATGGCGCGGCTGTCATCGTGATGGCCTTCGATGAACAAGGCCAGGCCGACAACCTCCAACGTAAAATCGACATCTGCTCGCGCGCTTACAAACTGTTGACCGAGCAAGCCGGCTTTCCCGCAAGCGACATCATTTTCGATCCAAACATTCTAACGGTGGCGACCGGTCTCGAAGAGCATCGTCATTACGCGGTCGATTTCATCGAGGCCACGCGATGGATCAAAGCAAATCTTCCTGGTGCGCGGGTGAGCGGCGGCGTGAGCAACATTTCGTTTTCTTTTCGCGGCAACAACACCGTGCGCGAAGCGATGCACGCCGCGTTCCTTTTTTACGCGATCCGCGCCGGGCTCGATATGGGAATTGTCAACGCCGGACAGCTCGCGGTTTACGAAGAGATCGAGCCGGAGCTGCGCGAGCGCGTTGAAGACGTGCTTTTGAATCGACGCGACGACGCGACTGAACGGCTGGTCGATTTCGCGGAAAGTGTGAAATCGAAAGGCAAGACGCCAGTTAAAGATGAAGCCTGGCGGGTAGAACCTGTCGAAGAGCGTCTTAAACATGCGCTCGTAAAAGGGATCGTCGATTATATCGACACCGACACCGAGGAAGCGCGCCAACAGTGCAAACGGCCGCTCGACGTAATCGAAGGCCCGCTCATGGCCGGAATGAGCGTGGTGGGTGATCTATTCGGCGCCGGCAAAATGTTTCTGCCGCAAGTGGTGAAAAGCGCGCGAGTGATGAAGAAAGCCGTCGCGTATTTGATGCCATTCATGGAGGCGGAGAAATCAGCCGGCGCAAAGCCGCAGGGCTGCATCGTGATGGCGACAGTGAAAGGCGATGTGCACGATATCGGCAAAAACATCGTCGGGGTCGTGTTGCAGTGTAACAACTACGAAGTTGTCGATCTGGGCGTGATGGTACCAGCTGCAAACATTTTGGAAACCGCCCGCGAGAGAAAAGCCGATGCGATCGGGTTAAGCGGACTGATCACGCCGTCGCTCGACGAGATGGTGCATGTCGCACAGGAGATGCAGCGCGAGGGCTTTGATTTGCCCCTATTAATTGGCGGGGCGACGACAAGTCGCGCGCATACCGCCGTGAAAATCGCGCCGCATTATGGGGCGAGCACGGTGCATGTACTTGATGCATCGCGCGCGGTGGGAGTTGTGAATTCGTTGCTGAATGACCAGTTGAAATCGGAGTTCGACACAAAAACGCGCGCGGAATATGCGCGATTGCGCGAAGAGCATTCGGCCAAGACGCGCGAGAAAAAATTGCTAACGCTGGCACAAGCGCGGGCGAATCGAACACCGATCGATTGGAGTAACTATGTTCCACCGAAACCGGAATGGACCGGCCCGCGAACGTTTCGCCCGTCAATTGTCGATCTTCGAAATTACATCGACTGGTCGCCGTTCTTTCACGTGTGGGAATTGCGCGGGCGTTATCCGGCGATTTTCGACGATCCGGCCGTCGGTCAACAGGCGCGCGAACTTTTCGAGGATGCGCAGAAACTTCTCGATGAGATCGCCGGGAAAAATTTACTGACCGCGCGAGGCGTGTTCGGTTTCTGGCCGGCAAACTGCCTCGGCGACGATGTTGATCTTTACACCGACGAGACGCGAGCCGAGAAGCTCGCAACGTTTTATTTTTTGCGTCAGCAGATTCAGAAGCCAGCCGGGCAGGCAAATCATTGCCTGGCAGATTTTGTCGCGCCGGGGGTCGGCGGTCATAGATCGCCGCTACAGGATTACCTGGGCGGATTCGCGGTTTCGATTCACGGAACAGATGAGCTAGCCGAACAATTCAAGAAAGAGCACGATGATTACAGTGCCATTCTTGGCAAAGCGCTGGCGGATCGGTTCGCGGAAGCGTTTGCCGAATATTTGCATCAGCAGGCGCGGATCGCGTGGGGATTTGGGAGCGATGAGAAATTGTCTCATGCCGATCTTATCCGTGAAAAATATCGCGGCATTCGTCCGGCGGCGGGCTATCCGGCATGTCCCGATCATATAGAAAAGCGGACATTGTTCGATTTGCTGAACGCGGAGAAGAACGCGGGGATCAAATTGACGGAATCATTCGCGATGCATCCGGGCGCGAGCGTGAGCGGACTTTATTTCTCGCATCCCGACGCAAAATATTTCGCGGTCGGGCAAATCGGACGTGATCAAGTCGTTGATTACGCTGCGCGAAGAAGCGAAGCGATTGCCGTGGCGGAAAAACGGCTGGCGCCGAACCTAGGCTACGAGAGTTGATGTAGCCACGTTGGCCGGCGACGTCTCGATCGGTTGCGGTTCGGTTGCCCTGGATTCTTTCGGCCAGACGACGTTCCAAGCCAGCCCAAATTTCTCGAAAACCCAGATGACGTAGCGGGTCACGTCGAATTCCCACCAGCGCAGTCCATGCGCGGCGCAGCGGGGCTGGGCATGATGGTTATTGTGATAGCCTTCACCGAATGCGCCGATGCCGATCCAGAAATTGTTTCGACTTTGGTCGGAGGTGTCGAAACTGCGATACCCAAACTGCGGCATGTGGCAGATGGAATTCACGGCCCAGGTCATATTGTACATGATCAACATCGGCACGTAGAGACACCAGAGCATGCCCACGACGCCGAGCGTCAACCAAAGTGTGATCGCGACGACAAGATGCGGGAGCACGTAGATCCACGAGCGCTCGAACAGGCGGCAATACCAAATCTTTCGCACATCCGCCGCGTAACGCTTGGAACGCTCACGGAAGCCATCCGGTTTACGGATCAGCCACATCATGTGTGCGTAGGGGAAGCCGTGGAGCGGGCTGTGAATGTCTTCCTCGGTATCCGATTTCAAATGATGAAAGCGGTGATCGCCCACCCAGGTGACGGGATCGCCGGCCAACATCACAGCCGAGCCATTCGCTAAGAGAAACTTGAGCCACTCGCGCATTTCGAAACCGCGATGCGTCAGATATCGATGAAGATAAAGCGTCGTGCTAAGTCCGCCCCAGAGGAAGAGCGTGAGCATGATCGGCAAATAAGAAAGCTGGAAACGCGTCAGGAGTCCGATCACTCCGAGCAACTGCAATACGACCAGGACAATGAAAATGAGGAGATTAAACTTTTCGTGCTTAAACATGCGGCGGGAGCGGGTTGATTGAGCGAGGACGAGAGCAGCCAACCGGGCCGCAGTTAAATCCAGAACATGTGGAGTATCGCACGCTACGCCGGCAGCAGCAAATCGTTATTTGGGCGAGCGTATGGATTGGTCGGGGCGAGAGGATTTGAACCTCCGACCTCGTGGTCCCAAACCACGCGCTCTACCAAGCTAAGCTACGCCCCGAACTTCGGCGTGATTCTTTATCATGGATAGCGCCTTCCCGCATGCGGAAATTCGGTTACATTGGGGAGAAAACTGGGGGATGAAAATAAACGGGCTGATGATTGCGGCGCTGGTGGGAAGCATGACGCCGGCATTGCATGCGCAGGATGCGGCGCCACCGTCTGTCGATCTTTACTCGGGGCAGCAACAACCAGAGGTTACAACCGCAACCTCTCCGGAACCGACTGCTCCCAATGTACCCGAGCTCTCTCAGCTTGACGAAGCTTTTAAGCAAAGATCGTTAGGGAAAGAAGCAGATGCGCACCGGTTGCATATCGAATGGAGACGACTAAAAAACCAAGTCGCGAACGATCCCTTAGTCCGCGCGGCAGAGGCGGCTACTCACGGTGCGCGCACCGACTTGGAGAAGCGGAAACTCCTGCGCGATTATTACAATGTTTATTACGAACGAATGTCGGCGCTGGCGTCGACCGTCGAGATGAAGTTAGCTCTGGAGTCACTCAAGACTAACCATTTGGGTGCGCTCGCTCAGCCGCGTGTCCGGCCCTCACCGAGCGCTTCTCCAGCTTCGGATGCAGCGAGGGTCACGAATCTGAATTCGCTTAAGCAAGCGGAGCGGCCCTCACCAAGTGCTTCTCCAGCTTTGGATGCAGCGAGGGTCGCGAATCTGAATTCGCCTAGGCAAGCGGCCACAAGGCCTGTGAATCCCGCTTCCT
Organism: Verrucomicrobiota bacterium; assembly: GCA_003218615.1. GTDB lineage: Bacteria > Verrucomicrobiota > Verrucomicrobiia > Chthoniobacterales > UBA10450 > Udaeobacter. The sequence goes on along the minus strand of QHOD01000219.1, from coordinate 733 downwards.
CACAGACCCAAGGAAAGGTTGATTCTACCGTTGCTGCCAAAAGTGTCGCGCTAAGCACGTTCCTTATGGCAATGAATTTGCCCCGCGAGGTGGCGGTACTTAAAGAGAACGCTCCGGTTACTGTGTTCGCGCCCACCGACGATGCATTCCAAAAAGCGCCTCCGGGTACGATCGATTTTCCATTAAACGCCGAGAAGATTGGGAAGTTGCTCGATTACCATATCGTGAAAGGCGCGGTCACATCTAACCAACTGACGACCAGGAAAGCGCCAACGATCAATGGCGCCAGTCTCGATATCAAAGTCATAAATGGGGAGATAACGGTCAACGACGCACACGTAATTAAAGCCGACGTGAAAGCTCCCGTTGGTGTGATCTATGTAATCGACAAAGTGTTGATTCCGCCGGCAGAGTAAGTTCCGTCAATTTGACGTCTGAAATTCCTGGTTCTGCTGCGTCTTACAGTGCGTCGCGCTGCCACCGATGATATTAACATAACAAATAGCGCGCCGCGTTTGCTCAACAGAGTCGCATCGCTAAAATCAGAAGGTCAGATGGCGCGTTCGTCTAGTGGTTAGGACACAGCCCTCTCAAGGCTGGTGCACGGGTTCGACTCCCGTACGCGCTGTTTTTAGTTTCACGGAAAATTCGGAGACCAGATGCGATGGTTACTGACTTTTTATCACCGTTCTCCGCCTGAGCGGCGGCAAATTCTCGCCATATTTCCAAATCA
>QHOD01000218.1 GCA_003218615.1 Verrucomicrobiota bacterium | reverse complement strand
ATAAATTGAATTGCACATTCAGTCGAGCTGTACGTCTCGGGTGCTTATTAATTGCCAGGAGCGCCCATTGCTTGTCCGGCCGATGCATGGGGTACACGCACACGAAGGGTGGTGACGCCAAGTTTTGCTGTTTGACCGTTGCGGGAAATATCTCGTGCAGTCCATTCGTGGACTGCATCCATTCTTTCGTGACTAATTGTGCGCCGTAATAACCGGCCAAACGGTTCAGGCGCTCACTGTTTTGCTCTAACTGCAGAATCATCAGATTGCCCCACGAGCATTTGAGTTCGTCGGCTAGGTAGTTTGGTTCGTATCCGTATTGGTAAGCCTTTCTTCCACCTAGTGTCAGAAATGTTCCAACTGTGTCGGCGTTGAAAAGCGCTCCCGGGAGGTCCACTTCGTGGCGCCCCGCGAAAACCGAATAACCATATTCGGTCATGAGCCATGGAATCGCAGCAGGAACACCGTCTGCTCGTAAGCTGGCTATCACCGCGCCCAGGCGTTTTGGGGTTTGCAATAGCTTTGGTGCTGCGTCCGAGCAGACGTCGTCGAATGGATAGAATTCGAACGAAAAAAAATCGAAACGAGAGCCGGCTCTGTGGATGTAATTCAGAAACCGATTCATCCACGAGCGATTGCCCGAGGCGTCAGGCCAGGTGAGTAATTGATCCTCGAAATTCTGGAGGCTGGGGCCGCCCAGCTTCAAGCTTGGAGAAAGCGCAGAGAGATGGTGAGTGACTCCGGCATAAAGTGCCGCATAATCTTCCGGTGAAGCCCACTGGCCATCCGGTTCTTCGCCGAGCTCGATTCCTTCCAAAGGGTATTCCCGCTTCAGAAGATAGTTGACCTCGGCGGCGGCGTTCTCCGGTGTGTCGTACAAAACGCCGACCGGAACGAGCACTGGCAGGTGGTTGCTGAGTTCACTCGTTAAAACAAAATCCAGGCCCGGCTGTTCGACGTCGTAGTCGATGTCCGTCGTGCGATGCCAGGGATCGGTCGATGACACATATACGATCGTCTGCTTGTGTCGATCCGACGCGTGATGGACGCAATCTTGAAAATGCCCCTTATCGTCGATTCTGCCGATATCGATCTCGCGGACGGCAAATCCAACGCGGTCGCGAATATCGTCCGAGGGTTGCGCGCTTGTTCGCGAACTCCGGCTCATCACGATTCGCACGAATCGGGCCCAACGTGGGTGCTGGGAGAGCCGAAGGAGTTCATCGCTGCCGTGACCATTGTTGACATCTCCGTGCACGAATGACTGCCAGTTGTCATCATCATCGGCTTGCAGGTGCATCGGATCGTCCCCCGGCCAGTATTCGACGCGGTACCGTGTGGCGTACGGCGTGCCCCAATGAATCCGGATGGCGTTTATTGGCCTGCGCGCGCCCAGATCGATCACTGCCCATTGCAGATGGGCGTCTTCGGACTCGCCGGTGAAATGCGAATCGAGATATGGATTACTTTTCCAAAACGAATCGCTATCGCCGTCAGTGATGCGCGAGTAACCATCATCATTTGCTTGATCGATGGTGTTTCCGCGCCGCGGCAACCGATAGCCATACGAAACGTTAATCGGTTCGGCAATGGAATCGTCCGAGGTCCAATATCCACTTTGATGAACCGGATCAGTCCACCGGCCGCGTGGATTCCAATGCCAGACTTCGCCGGCAAGCTCGGTGCGCAGCCGATAGGTCAGCGGCCCAAGTCCGGCTGATCGCATTTCGGCAATGTTCTTGTCCGTGAACATTCGGGCGCACTCGCCTCGCTCATGACCGTCCACGCCTGCGCCCAACGCTTCAGAGGGGACAAACTTGTTAACGCAATGATCGGCATCCACCGTCGCCGTGACTGCAAAAGGCTTGGGATCGCCGCGCGCTTCCGTTGCTATCAGTAGGTGGATGAGGCAAGCCGCGGTTGTGCTGGACAACCACTTCCTCTGCAGAGAGTTTGCCAGCCAAATGCGGGCCCGGGAGTCGTTTGCCATCATTAGTTTGGTGATGATGGCCAGTTTTTTATTATGCGCATGTCATAAACGTGCCGCTGCCGAACACCCCGGTGCAGGCGAGGTCGTTATACCCGAACACGGAGCATACACCGGTGCGTTTATGGACTTTGGCGACGAGGAGGACGACGTCAGCCTTGAAGTAATTGAGGATTTCGAGCAGATGGTGGGTAAACATCAGGCCATCATCGCTTCGTCAAGTTATTGGGGCGAACAAAACTTTCCCATCGACAATCTTAATGTCATCTGGCGACACGATTCGTTACCGCTTGTTTTCTGGTCGCCGTGGGACAAGCCGTATGAAGAAGATCGCGGGCCGGACAAGTTCAGTTTAAACGAGATTATCGCTGGTAAGTGGGACGATTACATCGACAAGTGGGCCGCCGCCGCCCGGAATTTTGGTCATCCAGTAATCGTAGTATTCGGTGTCGAAATGAACGGGACGTGGTTCCCGTGGTCGGGAAGCTATTACGGCGGTGCCGAATGGGACAAACAGCACAACAACTGGAAAGGGCCGGAAGTTTTCCGGATGGCGTATCGCCACGTCGTTGATCGGGCGCGCGCCCGCGGCGCCACCAACATAAAGTGGATGTTTCACACCAACAATTATTCCTATCCGCTCGACACGTGGAATGCCGCGCCATCTTATTATCCCGGCTCCGATTACGTCGATTGGCTTGGCCTGAGCGTTTACGGTCAGCAATACAAGGACGAGCCGAATCCGGACATTCCTTCGCTGGTTGACTGGCCGTATGAGGAAATGTGCAGGCTCGATCCGAAGAAACCAGTCATGATCGCGGAATGGGCGACCGGCGAATTCCCGTACGATGTTAATGAACCCGGCATGCGGAAGCCCGAATGGATCAAACAAGGCCTCGATCTTTTCCGCACGCGTTATCCGCGTATTAAAGCTGCGGTTTATTGGCACGAGCGCTGGCAAAATCTCGATCAGTCCTACAGCAATCTGCGCGTTAATTCTTCGGTCGAATCATTGAATGCCTATCGTGAAGGCGTCGCCAATCCCGACTGGCTGGGCAGTCTGATTCTGCGAGCGATTCCGAAAAAGTGATTGTCGATCCAGGAAAATTGTTGGCCGCCTGTATCAGACGGCGACCTGGGAACGGCGTCCGCCGCCGCGGACGCCTTACAATCGGCCAGGGAAATGTCCCAAAAAGTTCCGCCCCTTTAGACAAAATCCGCATTTGGCGGCGTCTCGTGTATGAAAGACCGTGAAGGGGTCATGGACAATGTCGCCAGCCACGAAGATTGGAAAGTTTGTTTTACCTCGGTCGCCCCCGGCCTGTTGCTTTTTGCGCGGCAATGGGTGCGGTCGCGCGCCGACGCCGAAGACATTGTCCAAGAAGCATTCGTCAAGTTTTGGCGGCGTAATCACAAAATCGATAACCCCGAAAATATCGTGGCTCGCGAACTCTTTCCGACTCGGGCTCTGCTTTATGCAACCGTCCGTTCGGTTACTCTCGATCTTATCAGCCGCGACCGTGGGCGTGCGTGAGGATACATGCCGCTACGGACATTTGAGGGAGAGACTCCGCCTGGCTCCTTAACCGGGCCTGGCCAGCCGCCCGGCGGAGTTTTCCTTGCCGATGTTCAACGCGCGGCTTTATAAACACTGCGCGTGAAGATGGGCCTGCTTATTCGCGTTCCTCTTGTCTGTCTGGTTTTGGCGTTCGCGCAATTTTCCGACGCTCAAACGACTGCGTCCTCATCCAACGCGGCGCCATCGCTGGAGCAGCGCGTGGCCGATCTCGAAGCCTATGTAAATAATTCTGCGCGCGGCGCCGATGCGGTAAACGCGCCAGCCGGATCGAATGTTGCGGGACCTGGCCCCGCTTATAACGCCTGGATGATGACCGCTTCTGCGCTCGTGCTTTTCATGACGCTGCCTGGCCTCGCCCTTTTTTATGGTGGCCTTGTCCGCGCCAAGAATGTTCTTTCTGTCCTCGCGCAATGCCTCGGCATTGCTGGTCTGGTCACGATCCTTTGGTGGGCGGCAGGATATTCGCTGGTTTTCTCGCGCGGCTCACCGTTTTTAGGTGGACTGAAATTTGCCTTTCTTCGCGGCGTCGACGCACGCCCGAATGGCGATTATTCCTATTGGGTCTCGCAAAATGTTTTTGCGATGTATCAACTAATGTTCGCCATTATCACGCCGGCATTGATCATCGGTGCCGTCGCTGAGCGAATGAAATTCGCTGCCGTGCTCGTTTTCGTCGCGGCCTGGATGTTCGCGGTTTATTTTCCGATCGCGCACATGGTCTGGGGTATCGATGGCTGGATGAATGGCCTCTGGAATCCGGCCGCGAAAATCACGGCCATCGATTTCGCTGGCGGCACGGTCGTGCACATGTCTTCCGGTTGGTCGGCGCTCGTTCTCTGCATTCTTCTCGGGCGTCGGCTCGGTTTTCGGAAAGAAGTCATGGCGCCGCATAGCATGGTGCTTTGCATGGTGGGGACCGGGTTGCTTTGGGTGGGGTGGTACGGCTTCAACGCGGGAAGCGCACTCGCCCCGGATGGAATCGCTGCGAACGCGTTCATGGCAACCACGCTTGCCACTTCGGTTGCGTCGTTCACCTGGGCGATGCTCGAGTACGCTCTGCGCGGCAAACCGAGCGTGCTGGGATTTTGTTCCGGCGCCGTCGGCGGCCTGGTTGTCATCACGCCTGCGTGCGGCTATGTCGATCCCACTGGCGCGATCATTATCGGTGTCGCCGCGGGAATCGTTCCGTTTTTTGCCTGCACGAAATTAAAATCCTGGCTCGGTTACGATGACGCGCTCGATACGTTTGGCATCCACGCCGTAGGCGGAACGCTCGGCGCATTTCTCACCGGAATTTTGGCCACAGCGCGAGTGAATCCGAATCTCGCGCTCCTAACTTCCACTCCGCTCAATGCTGCCACGCAAAATGGTCTCGCGAGAATCATTGGACATACTCTGTGGCTGGAGCAATTGAAGGCGATCACAATCACGATTTTGGTTGCCGTGGTGGGAAGCGCGATTATTGGCGCAATAGTAAGAGGCTTGATCGGTTTGCGCATCGCTCCGGAGATCGAAAGGCAGGGCCTCGACATCAATCAGCACGGCGAAGAAGGGTATATCACATCGTGAAGCTGACCCTGACTGCACCGGCGCTTGTTCGGCCTGACAAATGAATCAGGATGCTGAGCATCTGAGGTTATTGTCGATCTTTCATTACGTCGTCGCAGGCGTCGCCGGTTTTTGTTCTTTTTTCCCGCTGCTTTACACAGTTGTAGGATTTGTCTTTGTCGCGCTATCTCATCATCCGCCAGCTCATCCTGGTCAGGAGGTTCCACCTGCCGCGGTGGGTTGGGTGTTCGTTGGTTTGGGAATTTTTCTGTTCCTGATAGGCACAGTATTTAGCCTCGTTCTGGCCCTCGCGGGTAGATCGCTTTCCCGTCGAAAGCATTATTGGTTCGCGTTCGTCGTAGCCTGTATCGAATGCATCTTCGTTCCGTTCGGGACAATTCTTGGAGTATTCACGATTATCGTGCTCGCGCGCCAATCGGTGAAGACACTGTTTTCAATTCCCGTGGAAGGGGATTGAAGTGTTACGGTGATTGCCGGCGGAGGGGCTCGAACCCACACGATCTTGCGATCACTGGATTTTGAGTCCAGCGCGTCTGCCAGTTCCGCCACGCCGGCGAAGGGAACGGTGAAGCTACGATCTTCGCGGCGAAGCTCAAGCGCTTCCAACGAGGTCAACAGGCTGCAAACTTCGCGGTGGTCCAAAAATTTCGCGAAGAACAATTGCGTTGCGTAGCCCCGTTGATGAGCGGAGAAGCGTCGCGACGTCTGTCGTAGGGCGCGCGAGCGCTGTTTTCGTGCGGGTGTCGAT
>QHOD01000018.1 GCA_003218615.1 Verrucomicrobiota bacterium | reverse complement strand
GACTCTTTGCAGCCGCGACCACCGCGTCCTTATACTGATCGGTTCGTGAAACATCCTTTAGCTGTGCGATTGCATTAATTTCGTTGATTCGACGAACCAGCATTTCATTGCCGTTGGCTTCAAACACGCCGAAGTCGGAATCGATTGTGAACTGGTTTGCCCCAAAGTATGTCGGAACTGGTTCGCGTACCTTGTGATGTGGTCCGGCGAGAAATTCTGGTCGCAGAATTTCGCTGGCATTTAGCACGGGTAATTCTTCAAAGACGGCTTCCGCCCGACGGACTTCGAATGGTTGCGTCGTCTGCGCGGCACCCGAGAACGCCAGACCGAGCGTAATTGTCAGACAAAGGACCGTTTCACGGAGTTGACCGGTGAAAGCCGGGACGCGGTTCATAAAATTGGGACAGTGCATTTCACCGTAGGGCGTTCGTTCTATGTTTGTTATTAAGGCTGCGGCTGCCGTATGTCCGCTCAGAATTTTTTCGCGATGCTCACCCCGAATGACCCACTTTGAAAACGATCCTCGCCAACATAACTCGTAAAACCTTCGTTACGGCGATGCGAATTGCGGCAATTCTTGTGTCACTCTGCTCCGATCTGTTAATTGGATTTCACGCAACGGAAAACCGAGATGTAGAAAAACCGACGCCAACGCACAAATCTTCCGGCGAAATCGCGCGTTCGAAACTTGAGCTAAGCTTGCGTATGGCGGGCGTAGTGCCTTTCGACGCCTTTCGGGAGCAAGCGCTTGCGGCCACGTTGCCGTCGGCGCGCCAGCGTGGCACGGCCGCCCTTCGTCTTCATCCGGGCACGAAAACCGTGCTGGCGTTTGCGTGTTCGCTTCGATGGCTGGTAAGTTCGTTTCATAAAACCGAAAATAACCTTCGGCGGGATTTGAGAGCGGCTACAGTAGGAACGGGAGAGGCATTGTCAATCCCGCACACCCGATGGTTATCGATATCGGTTCTTTATTCCAGGATTGCCAGCGCCATAAATTTTTGAAATAACCGATGAAAACGATGAGCGAAAAAATTGCGATCGAGCCGGCAACGGAGGCCGATCTGGATGAGCTGTCGCAAATGCTCGGCGAATTGTTTGCTCAGGAGAGCGACTTCCGGCCCGATAAAGAAAAACAGCTTCGTGGTCTGCGCTTGATTTTCGAGCAACCCAGTCGGGGTCGCGTTTTTGTGCTGCGACGGGACGGAGCCATCGTCGGCATGATCAATTTGCTTTTTACGATCAGCACGGCTGAAGGCGGCTTCGTCATTGTGCTGGAGGACCTGGTGGTGCACAAACAGTATCAGGCCCACGGTTATGGCTCAAAACTTCTCCAACATGCGATCGATTTCGCTAAGCAGAAAAATTTTCTTCGCATTACTTTATTAACCGATCGGCCAGAAAACCTCGCACAGGAATTTTTCCGGCGTCACGGCTTCGTCGAGTCATCCATGATACCGATGCGGCTGCTGATCACTCCTGAGAGCGAGCAGACGCAACCGAAGCCGTAGCAAACTGCCGCTTCGTCCGTAGCCACGGCTCTGTCAGCCGTTGCTAATGAGTGTCGCGTTGCCTGACGGGCCACAGGCCCGTGGCTACAGCAAGAGGCCAGAATGACGCACGGTTCATCGAGTCATCCGTGTTCACCGTCGCGATTTTTGATCGTCGATCCACGCGCTCAATTGAGCTGACAAGCGCTTTTTGAATTCCATCCGAAACTGAATTTCATCGACGGCTTTTGCAACTTCCGACGCACTTGCGGCGAGCAAGTTGGCTTTTGCGTAACTCTTTAGCTCATCGGCGCGCGAATCGTCCGAGAAAAATGTAAATAGACTGGGCGAATACCTGTTCGCGCCGAGCGCATCAGTCTTGGCGAGCAGTGCTTTCATATTCGCTTTAGCAAACTCCCACGCAATCTCGGGATGATCGCTTTCGCGCGCGACGCTCGAGACAAGAAATATCGCGCGGCTTGTCGGCAGCTCATCGGTGAGCGAAATGGGAAGCGTTTTCTTCGCCAGCTTCGGGTCAGTCGCGCCAGCCAGTGCGTTGTAATAATTTTGTTTTTCCTCGATGCTCGTCGTCTTCAGGCCAAGCTCGTGAAGCTGGTTCCAAGTCTTTTCGTCAGCGTAACGCCCGACCACTGCAAAAACTGCCGGCCGAAGATCGGGCGCAAGCGATGCTGGATTTGCCAGGTATTTTTCGAAACGTTCGCGACAGCCGGCGACAATTTGCTCGTCATCCAAGTCTCCCAGAGCGCTGATTAAGCTGGCGCGCAAGGTTCCGGCGGCGGGCGGTCCGCTCTCTTTCGGTTCCCAGCCCAGTGTTTCAAACGTCGGGCGCAAAAGTGATCGTGCGTAGCGCTGAAAATTTTCACGTTCCGGCCTGCCAACGAATAGCCGGTTGATAAAATCCAGCACATTGATGATCTGTTCGCGTTCGGCGAGCTCGGTGGATGCAGGCAATTTTTCCACCAAGCCAAAGTAGACCAAGACCGGTGCGCGCTCGGCCTGAACCAGAGCCCACGCGTCGCTCAGGAGATTGACGCGATCTTCAACGCCCAGATTCGACAGAGCCTGAAGCAATAAATTCCACGAGGGCTCGTCGTATTCGACCCGATAATTTCCCGCGCCGTTTACATTTAATTTGAGCGCTCGATCCGCGGAAATGTTTTGGAGCTTGTCGATCTTGTTGGTCATCAGCAAAGTCGCAGGCGCTTTTCCGACGACTGAATACGTTAATGGTATTTTCCACTCGAGGGCTGGGGCATTCTTGAAATTGACCGTGAAGCGCTCCTGTGTAAGCCGGATCTTCCCCTCTCCTTCTCGCTTAACTTTCACGACAGGAAACCCCGGTTGCTCTGTCCAACCAGCCGCGATCTCGCCGACCGGTTTCTTCGAAGCTTCCGAAAGTGCGTTCCACAAATCGGCGGTGGTTGAGTTCGAATATTCATGCGCGGCGATGTACCGGCGGATTCCGTCGCGGAAAACATCCTCGCCGAGGAAACTCTCCAGCATTCGCAGGAACGACTGACCTTTTTTGTAAGTGATATCATCGAAAGCGCTGTTTGCTTCCGCCTCGGTGGCAACGGGCTGTTGAATTGGATGCGTTGTCGATCTAGCGTCGCCTTCCATCGCTTGCTCCTTGGCAATACCGACACGTCGGGTCGGATCGCGTGGCAAATTCCTTCGCAGCCACACCTCCCATTGCGGGTTGAACTGCGCGGTGCATTTCGTGCCCATCCATGAAGCGAACCCTTCGTTAAGCCAGAGATTGTCCCACCAGGCCATCGTCACCAGATCACCAAACCACATGTGCGCCATCTCGTGCGCGACCACTTCATAAATGTTTTGCTTCGTCTCCGCCGAAGAGTTTTTCGGATCAAATAGAAGCCCGGTCTCGAAATAGGTAATGCCGCCCCAGTTTTCCATTGCGCCGCCAAAGCCTCCGGGCAGCGCGATTTGATCCAGTTTCGGCAACGGATAGGCAACGCCGAAATACTCGTTGTAATATTGCAGAATTTGCGCAGTGGCTTCGAGCGCGTAGCGGCCCATTTCTGCTTTGCCTTTGGTTGCGATCACACGAATCTGCGTGGGACCAATTCGCGATTCGATCAGATCGAGCTCGCCCGCGACAAAAACATTCAGATAACTCGACATCGACGGAGTCGCGGCAAAGCGAACCTCTTTTCCGCCACCGATTTTTTTCTCGCTCTCGATTGGCATGTTCGATACGGCGAGCCAGTTTTCCGGCACCACTGCGCTCAATTGAAAACGCGCGCGAAAAACCGGTTCATCCCAGCAAGGGAAAAACCGGCGGGCGTCAGTCGCCTCGAATTGCGTACCGAGCATGATTTTTCTCTTGCCACTGTCTTGCTCCTGATAACGCGCGTAAAAAAGTCCCTGTCCTTGCTGATTGATTTTTCCAGAGAAGCCAAGCGCGAGTGTGTGGTCTCCAGGCGTAAGTTCCGATGGCAGCGCGAGGGTGAGCAGTTCGTTTTCCTTGTCGATCTTAATTGCAGAAGTGGGCAACATTTTGCCATCGAGAGACGCCTCTGTGATTTCGAGCTCGAGCGCATTCAGCACCAGCTTCTGCACCGGGCTGCGAACGCTCAGCTTCACCGTTTCCGTTCCGGTGAACGTTAGCTTGTCGATATTCGGGACGACTCGAATGGAGTACTCCGCCGGAACGACCTCTTTCGGCAATTTCCCCGGTGTGTCTTTAAAGCTGAATGGTGTTTCTGCAGCGATAATGGCAGGAAACATAATGGAAGATAGAGCGGCAAAAAAAAGAAACAGGACACGCATTTCTCGCACTAAACAATGTGCGTCGAAATTTGCATCCGCAAATGGTAGGGACATCCCGCCGACGCCGCAGCGCGGCGTCCCTACCTACTGAACAACCAGCACCAGCAGTAGTTGTCCGCTGCCTACCTGCGGGCCTTTGATGATTAGCGGACTGCGTTTGTTGAGTTTGGCATCGGTTTCCAGCAAAAGCTCTTTCTCTTTATAAAGTTTCAGATTCAAAACGTAACCGGCTTCAGTCTCGCCTTGCGCGTCCACATGCAGCCCGAAAAATTTGCTCGTGGCCAGCCAATCTTCCTGCCCGGTTTGGAGCGTCTTGCGCGACTGGCCAATGACCTGAAATTGATTATAGCCGAAAAGGTGTTTCAGAGGCCGTTCAATCCGAGTCAGTTCCGGTGGAATCGCTTGCGGTTGCGCCACGTTCTCTGCGATCACAAGTCCGCTCCACACCGTCTCCGCGCCGTGCAAGTCCGCCGCCGCGCTCATGATCAGCGCGATAAAGGCGGTCAAGAGCGGCAGGGAACGAGCCATGAGCGGTTATTTGGCTGCGTAGTCCGCCGGCAACGACTGCAAACCCTCGGTCCAGAGGACCGTTACCCGGTCCTCTTTTGCCTCGAACATCGAGACGGTCGCATTTGGGCTGACGACTGGATCAACGCGCGCGTTTAGAATTTGCGTGAGGTATTGCGACGGCTCGGCCGGATTTTTGTCGCGGATGACAAAAACCGCAAAAACCAAAAAGACTGCGAGCGACGCTGTTCCCGTCCACAGCAGGCGACGAATCGTCCACCACGTGGAAACCTCGGCATAGCGTTCCCGAGATTGGCTGGCACTTTCGCGCGCTATTCTCTCATGGACCTGATGGCTAAAAAACTCGTCATTCGTCAACGCTTGCGCGCTGAGTTCGCGTTTCAGAAGCGTGCCGAGTTTTTTCGCCTCCGCTCTTTCGGCGTCAGCAGCCGCTTTATCCGGCAGCGAAGCTTCGAACTCGGTTAATTCTCTCCCGCTAAGCTGACCGTCCAGCCACGCAGTCCACTTTTCTTCAAATGTTTTCATAAACATCCCTCAATAAATTTTGCAATTTCTTGCGCGCATAAAAGAGGCGCGACATTACGGTGCCAATGGAGCAGCCGAGCGTTTCCGCGATTTCGTGATATTGCATTTCTTCAATCTCTTTCATCAAAATTACTGCGCGATGCTCTGGCGAAAGTTGAGCAATCGCCTTTTCGATCCGCGCTCGAATCTCGGTCCGCTGCATTGTCTCATATGGCAATGCGTCCGCTTTCGGCACTGTTTTCGACGCTGGATCGATTTGCTTTAATTCGACTGCGTCATCGAACTCGGCGCTTCCGCCTTTCACCCGTTTTTTCCGCAGCCAATCGATGGTTACGTTCATCACGATTCGGTAAATCCAGGTATAAAACGAAGATCGCCCCCGAAAGCGTTTGATCGACTTCCACGCTTTCACGAAGCTGTCTTGAGCCAAGTCCCAGGCGTCCTGCTCGCTGTGGACCATGTTGTAAATCATGCTGAATACTCGTGTTCGGTAACGAGTGACCAGCTCATCAAATGCTTCTGTATCACCGGCCTGGCATCGTCTTACCAAGTCCAATTCCGACACATCGGCCTGAGCCAGAGTCGCTTCCGTTTGCATCCTTAGACGGAGCTGGCCCTATTTCATTCAACTCCGATAGCCTTCGGAGCCGAAACGGCGGCGCCACTCGCTGCGATATTCACCCATCAGCGTGATGATTCCATCGCGCACCTGAAAGAGCCGCTGTTGCAGGACCGAATGCTGCGCCCTGGTAATCAGCTTTTCCGATAGAAGCTGCGCCGCTGCGTCCATCGAAATGGTGATCGCCTTCAACGCTCTCTTTAAGTACGCAATTGTCATTCCGATTTCATCGACATCGTCGCCGCTCAGAGCGGCGGCCAGCTTGGCGCTGGCCAGCGCAGAGTGCGTAGCCAATTTTATCGCCGCCGGCTCGTTTTGGAGCAAAGGCTTTTGATCGAACAGTTGGTCGATCCAAATTGTGAGGGCAAATGCGGCGCGATACAGGCTGTGCTCTTCGAATGTCTCGACTGATTTCGCTCCCTGGTCCGGCTCGAGATCGTCATCTTCCTCTGGGTCTTCATCGAGTAGCGCATCGACCTCCGCGCTCCAATCCTTGGCGTCCAGCAGTTGCGTCCAGCCCATTTCACGGGCGATGATTTCATCCCGCTGCGGATCATCGAGGTACTTCTCCAGCAGCTGCATGTACTTCTCGGTTTTTTGATCCTGTTCCCGGAGAAAACGCTCCCAGTCATACTCATCCCACATCCGTTCGGACTCGCCCTCGTAACCGGCCATATTCGACTAAACGTCAGCTTCCGTCTCGGCGCAAAAGTTTTGTATGGCGTTTGACTCGCTCGCTCCCACTCGCTCGGCCTTCGGCCTGCCCGTCTATGTCGCTCGGCACGCGCCGGCTCCATTCTGTGAAACGCCATTCGAGGATGGCTCAAGTCGCGCCCGTTTTTGACCGACTCCCAGATGTGCGCGTAAGCTGCGCAAATGCCGCCGCTCTGCTCCGGGATTTGCCGGGGCAATCGATCTCATGACTGACGAAGAAAAGGACGAGCAATTCTATCGCGATACGGAGAGCATCGCCCATCCGAAACTCGACGATCGCCAGCTGGCGTTGCTGGAACCTTTGGGGAAGCGGCGCACATTGCAGCGCGGAGAGTTTATCTTCAAGGCAGGGCAACGCGATCTCGGGCTCACCGTTATTTTGCGCGGCGAAACCGAAGTCTTTGAAGCGCGGGAAGGCAGGGAGCAAATTCTCGCCACGGGCAGGGAGCGCGACTTCATCGGCGATGTTGCGATGTTGCAAGGCACCTCCGCGCTGGCCACAGCGCGCGTGAAGTCTGAAGAGGCCGAAATTCTGGAAGTCCCGGCAGCCGAAATCCGGCGAGCGCTCGCGGAACTACCCGGTTTGGGCGGCCCGATTGTCAACGCGTTAATCATGCGCCGGCGGCGGCTAACGCGCGACCGCGAGTTCGGCGGACTGCGCATCATCGCGTTGCGGGACTCGCGCGAGGGACATCAGCTCGATGATTTTCTCGACAAGAATCGCATTCCGCATCGGCTGATCGAATTCGAAAGTGAGCAGGGCCAGGCGCTCTGTCAGCGGCTGCATTTAACGAGTCGCGATTTACCGACTCTCCTCGCCGCGACCGGCGCCCCGCTGCGTCGGCCCTCGCTCCGCGAAGTTGCGCAAGTGGCCGGCTTGCTTCGCTCGCTGGCGGACGAGGGCGAAAGCGAAATTACCTGCGACTTGACGATTGTTGGCGCCGGTCCGGCAGGTCTGGCCGCAGCGGTTTATGCGGCGTCCGAGGGATTGAAAACCGTCGTTCTGGAAAGCTACGCTCCTGGAGGACAGGCCGGGTCCTCTTCACTGATCGAAAACTTTTTCGGTTTCCCAACCGGAATTAACGGCGGAGACTTGACCTATCGCGCACAGCTTCAGGCCTATCGATTCGGTGCAAAATTTTCCACGCCAGCACAGGCGCTTTCGCTCGACTATCACGACGGCGAGGAATATCGTGCCAGCCTTCAAGTCGAGGGTTGCTTTTGTACCCTGCGGGCGAAATGTCTCCTCATTGCGACCGGTGCAGATTATCGGCGATTGAACGCAGACGGTCGCGAGCAGTTCGAGGGATCGGGCGTTTACTACGCCGCGACGGCATTTGAAGGCCGGCTCTGTAGGGGACAAACAGTCATCGTGGCTGGCGGCGGTAATTCGGCAGGACAAGCCGCCATGTTCCTTTCCGAGGGCGCGGCGAAAGTGTTGCTCGTCATCCGCGGCGACGATCTCTCGAAAAGTATGTCGAGCTATCTCGCGCGTCGCGTGCAGACGTGCGAAAACATTGAGCTCCTGTCCCACACCGAGATTCGCAGAATGACTGGCGGCAAAATGCTCGAAGCCGTAGAGCTCGAGAATACGCAGACGCGCGAGCGGCGCGTTGTAGAAACACCGGCCGTTTTTTCCATGATCGGTGCGAAACCCTGCACAGATTGGCTGCCGCCTCAGATCGAACGCGATGAAAAAGGATTCATCAAGACAGGACATGCAGTCGCCCGGGCGCCAGCATGGAAAGAGAGCAAACGTCCACCAGGGCCCCTCGAAACGAGCTGCCCGGGTATTTTTGCGGCAGGCGATGTGCGCTCAGGATCGGTGAAGCGTTGCGCCGCTGCTGTCGGCGAAGGTGGCATGGCAATCGCCGGCGTGCACGAAGCCCTCGGCACTTTTGCTTGAAGGCTAAGCGGGGACGGCCCGCCGTCGCTCCTGCCGACTGGTTTGCAATCGCAATTGCCCGCAGGCGGCGTCGATATCGTGGCCTTTTTCGCGCCGCAGCGTAGCCGGAACTCCTTCCGCACGTAAGATCGACAAAAACTTTTCCTGTCGATTGCGCGACGGTCGGGACCATTCCAGACCCTCGACGGCGTTATACGGAATCAAATTCACTTTTGCGGAAAGCCTTCTGGCGTGCTGCGCGAGAAGATGCGCCTGCGTGTCGGCGTCGTTTACACCGGCGATCAAAATATATTCGAAGGTGAGCCGCTGCTTCTTATGCGCGACGTAGTAATCACAAGCCGACAGCAATGTCTCGACGTTGTAGCGGCGGTTGATTGGCATGATTTGGTTTCGCACCTCATCAGTGGCTCCATGCAAAGAGACAGCAAGACGAATTTGCAACGGTTCGTCTGCAAGTTTTTTAATTTGCGGCGCCAGGCCGCTGGTCGAAACGGTAATGTGCCGTGCGCCTATCCTGAGACCCCACGAAGCGTTAATGATTCGAATCGCACGAATCACGTTCTTCAAATTCGCGAGGGGTTCGCCCATTCCCATGAAAACGATGTTGTCGATCTTCTCCCCGCTTGCGCGCTCGATCGCGATGATTTGATCGACAATTTCGTTCGCGCACAGATTGCGAGAAAACCCTTCCAAGCCGCTGGCGCAAAATTTGCAGCCATAGGCGCATCCGACTTGTGTCGAAATACAAATTGTCTGGCGATCCGATTTTTCGCCGTAAAGCGCGGGTGACGCCGGAATCAAAACCGACTCGATCAAATTTCCATCGCTCAAACGAAAAAGAAATTTCCGTGTGGTGTCGCGCGATCCGAGCACGCGTACGATGTCGATCTTGCTGAAGGAAAATCTGTCGGCGAACCGCTTCCGCAACGACAGCGGCAGGTCGGTCATTTTCTCGATTGAATCAACGCGCTTTTTGTATAGCCAGTCCACGATTTGATCAGCGCGATAAGAGCGCTCGGCCAGGCCTTGAAGCTCCGTTTGCAGCTCGCTAAACAGGAGGGATTTGATCTCGATCTTCTCAGTGGCCTTCACGGTCAAGCTTAGCGGATGGCAGAGCTTGCATCAAATAGCCTAGAGGTTAGGTTCGTTGGCCGTGTTCAAACGCTTTGCAGTTTATGGAGTTTTGTTTTTGACCAGCGGAATTCTGATCTCGGGCTGTGTTTCGCGCGATGAGGACGTCACCGAGCAACCCGGCTCGCAATCCGCCGCAACCGTGCCGGGCGAAAAAATTCCCGACCAAGGGAATTTTGCTCCGGGGGCGCCCGGGTCCAGCGGAAGCGTTCACTGGTAATTTTTGCCGCTTCCACGGCACCAGATTCTGCTTGATCGCTGGCTGACGCCGAGAACTATCAGCGGCGATGCAGAGAACGCCAACGCCGCTAACACTCGGTTGGGAAGCCGCACGCGCAAACGCTGTCCCTGCCCTCATTATTCAAGCAATCATGCTTGCGCTGCTGATCGGTTATTACACGAGTAACAGCATCTCCTCGGCCTTTTTACAACTTGCCGCGTTCAAGCACCGGCACGGACTGCTCTTTGTAGTCGCCGCGTCTATCACTGCAGGCGCGCTCATTCCCGAGTTATTCTTGATTCTTTTCTTTCAGCGTGGACGGCCAAAGCTACGGAATCTTCGCAACCTCTTTTTTACGATACCAGTCTGGGGATTCGACGGAACACTTGTCGATCTTTTGTATCGCGGTGAAGCCGCCTGGTTGGGCGACGTGGTAACGTTGCCAGTAGTCGCCGCCAAAATTTGTGTCGATCAGTTTGCTTACAATCCATTTTTTGCCGCTCCCTTCGGTGTGCTCACCTATGAATGGAAAAATAGCGGCGTCTCAATGCGCCCGGTTCACGACCTCTTCACGTGGCAACATTACCGGGACAAAATTGTGCCGACTTTGCTGGCGACATGGGCGGTCTGGATTCCGCTGATGGCAATCATCTATTCACTGCCCCTCGCGCTCCAATTTCCGCTGTTCGGACTCGCGCTTTCCTTTTGGGTGCTGCTTTTGACTTATATGACCAATCGCTTTGCCGGAAAAATTGAGGCCGATGCGCCGCTGGCATTAGCCACAACGGAGAGCAGGTAGGAGGGGCACCCGAACCGCCCGTCAGCGCGTGGTTGCATCAGGGGGCCGGCGATTGAGCTTAATCGTCCCTACCGGTAAAATGCAGCAGCGCCTCGTAAACACCCGCGCCATGTGCGTTCTCGGCAACGTAGCCGCCAGCGGCACGGACGGCGTCTTTCACTTCTTCGATTGCATTCGCCGGACATGAGGACATTCCGGCGACTTTTCCATCCAACATCGAGATGTCGTTATGATGATCGCCCGACGCGAAAATATTTTCGCGTCGAACTTCCAGAAGACGCGCCAGCTCCGCCAGCGCCGCCCCTTTGTGGTAATCGGCGTGGCAAAAACGCAGGTAAACCGTGTTCAGTTGATAATCCAAGTTCGGGTGCGCGGCTCGCGCTTGCTCGATAAATTCGGTGATGCGCTCCATTTCTTCATCGTTTTCCGCAACGAGACCTTCGAGCCCTTCCGAATGGTAAATCAGACGCGCTTTTGTTTTTTTCGTCACGAACTCGATTACTTCGGCGAGGACCGATTGGGCCGAAGAAAACAATTCGGCGTGATCGCGCGCGCAGCGCTCGTTCCAATCGCCGAACGGCTCCCATTTGTCTCCATTTCGCCCGGGACGAAAAACGTCGCGTTCGGTCGTAAGGATGAAATCCGGACGGATCGGGAATGAGAAATCGGCAAGACCGGATTCGAGAAGATCGACCGAGCGACCGGTGTTGATCGCCCAAATCGCGCCAGCGTCTTGCATTGCGCGGATCAGCTCCATGCATCGTCGATCGAGGACCGGCTCGCTCACGCGCGAGACAATGGTGCCGTCGAAATCGGTGCTAAGAAGTTGGATATGCATTGTCGATCTTACGATTGATTCGATTACGAGCAGGAGCAAGAGTAAGAGAAGAGAAATGAAATCGGCTTACGAACTTGCGATGGAACGGCTTGAAAAAGCATCGCCGTCTGTCTCGCTGACCGAGGATCAAAAAAGAGAAATCGCGGAGATTGATTCTACGTATCGAGCGAAGATCGCCGAGAAAGAACTTTTTCTAAAAGATCAGATTCGGAAAGCGCAAAGCGCTGGAAATGTCGAGGAAGTGGAATCACTGGAGAAGCAGCTTAACTCGGAGATCCGCCGGCTGCGGGAAGACTGCGAAGCGAAAAAAGAGAAGCAGCGCGCCAGCTTTGGAAAATAGCGCTGCGCTACACAGCAGAACCGCGGATTAAACGGATAGCACGGATAACGCTTCAGGACGAAAATTCGGGTTGCTTATCCGTTTTATCCGTGTAATCCGCGGTCAAATCTTCGCCGATCAGCGTCCGCTGTGTCCCGCGCTTTGGCAAATCGGGATCCAGGAACCCAAGCATGTGCGCTCGCTTGATCGTGCGGACGCCTTCCTGCTTCTGCAAATCGGCAAT
>QHOD01000017.1 GCA_003218615.1 Verrucomicrobiota bacterium | reverse complement strand
AACAGTGACCGAGATAGAAAAACGGCAGGAAATAAAAGATCACATAGCGCCAGTTGAAGAGAAACATCACCAAGAGCGTAGTCGCAAACGCCGCCAGCTCGATATTGCCCCAGAACAGATCGCCATTCTTACGCTTGCGCAGCTCTCGGCGAATCGTCCCGACATCGTCGCGAAAGAAACTCAGGAACACGTAGCTCCACGGATTTTCCGCTTCGCCGTGGTGGCCGTGTTTATAGATTGAAATCCAATCGACGGTCTCGCCTTTGTCATCGGGGCGATCGGCATTGCCTTTGTGATGCTGCATGTGGACGGCGTCGTAATACGTCTGGGAAAAGCAACACGCGATCGACTGAGTGACTCCGAACAGGCGATTCAGCAGGCGGGAACGGAAGAAGGGATTATGAATGAAATTGTGCCCTACCCCGTTGATGTTCGCATTGACCATTAGCGAGTAAATGAACCCGAGGATCAGCATTACCCAGAGCGGCGCGTGCGGGTAGAGAAAGAACAGGCCCAGGAAATATGCGAGATGAAAAAGACCCGCCGCAGCGGGGACCGCGTCCCAGCGCGTGTGCGCAAAGAGCCTTGAGGTTGTGGCAGGGCGTTCTACTCGGATGGCGTCGGCGTTCATCTAGGGGAAGTTCTCGAACACAAATTATTCGCGAAAGAAACGACTCTGGCAAGTTTTGAAGATTGCCAAGGCCGTTTCCGCGCGCCTAAGTTAGCCGCTCCATGTTCGCACTTCAACCAGAGCTAAAAGTCTTCACCGGCTCCGCCAACCGCGATTTGGCAGAACGCATCTGTAAATACATCGGCGTGCCGCTCGGCCAGGCGACAATCAGCTCGTTCCCCGATGGCGAGACCTACGTCAAGATCGAGGAGAACATTCGGGGCCACGATGTCTTCATCATTCAACCGACGTGCCCGCCTACCAATCAACATTTAATGGAGTTGTTGATCATGGTGGACGCCGCACGGCGCGCCAGCGCGGACCGAATCACCGCCGTCATTCCATTTTTTGGATATGCGCGCCAGGACCGCAAAGACCAGCCGCGCGTCCCGATCACGGCGAAACTGGTCGCCAATTTGCTCGCTGCCGCCGGCGTGCATCGCGTGCTGACGATGGACCTGCACGCCCAGCAGGTGCAAGGCTTTTTCGACATTCCAGTGGATCACCTCTATTCGCTTCCGGTATTGATTAAATATTTACGAAAACAACTTACTGGCAAAACGACGGTGGTTTCCCCTGATCTCGGCGGACTCAAAATGGCTTCGGCGTATGCCGAAGCGCTGGG
>QHOD01000016.1 GCA_003218615.1 Verrucomicrobiota bacterium | reverse complement strand
CGTGTTCGCGCCAATTCCGAGAACGAGGGCGAGAAAGGCGACAATGGAGAAGGCCGGATACTTAACGAGCATCCGGAAGGCGAAACGCAGATCATTTATCATAATAGTTACTCCGAACGTAGGGCTTGAATTGGGTCAACGAGAGTGGCGCGGCGGGCTGGGATCAGACACGCGAGCAGTGTAGCAAATCCGAGGATCGCCATCGTGGCGGTGAGCACAAGCGGATTGAACGCCGAGGTTTGATAAAGTTGCGATGCGATCAAATGGCCAAGCGCCAGCGCCGCGGCCAATCCCACCACCAAACCGAAAATCACAGGACGCATTCCCTGATTCACGATAAGTCGCAAAACATCCATGGTTTGCGCGCCGAGCGCCATCCGTACGCCGATTTCGCCGGTGCGTTGTTCCACGGTGTAGGCAACAGCGCCGTAAATCCCAATGCTCGCGAGTAAGAGCGCAACACCGGCGAAAATGCCGAGCAACCACATCATCAGCTTCGTCTGACCGACAGCTTGCGCGACGATCGCGCTCATCGATTGCGGCAGCGCGACTGCAAGACCGGGATCAACGGTCGCGAGCGCGGAGCGCACCAACTTCGTCACCGCGTCCACGCTAAGATTGCTGCGCACATCAATGCTGAGGAACGAAAAGCTTTGCTGCGCCCAAGGCCGGTAGAGTTCGACATCATCAGGCTCCGCGATCTTGCGCGTGCGCACGTCGCCGACGATGCCGACGATCTCCGCGGGCGTGCTGTCACTGCCGACGAGCAACGTTTTGCCGATGGGACTTTCGTTGCCGAAAATCTTCTTCGCGCCGCCTTGGCTGATCAGGATCACGTTCTGGCCGCCGGCGACGTCGTGTTCGTTGAAATCGCGCCCGGCCAAAAGCGGAATGCCCCAGGTCTTGAAATAATCAGGCGCGATGTTGTGGAACGCAGCGGCCGCGCGCTTGTCGATCGACAAGATCTCGCCGTCGGGCCGCGCGTAGAGTGTGTTGCTGCTGCCGGCGGGAATCAGCGGAATGTCCGCGCACATCGTCGCGCTCTCGATCCCGGGCACGTTACGCAAGGCGGCGAGTGTTTGCTCCGCGAAACGCTCTCGCGAACTGTCGTCGGGGTAGCGCGCCTGCGGCAAAGTTACGAAGCCGATCCAGAGATTGTCGGGGCGATAGCCAATGCTTTGCTGGCTTAGCCGCACAAAGCTGGTTATGAGCAACGCCGCGCCTGCGAGCAACGTGACCGATAACGCGACCTGCGCGCCGATCAGGAATTTGCGAAAGCGCAGCTGGTGCGCGCTGCCGCTCGTACTGCGGCCGCCTTCCTTCAAGCCGCCGACGAGATCGGCGCGCGACGTTTGCAGCGCCGGATAAATTCCCATCGCCACGCCGGTGAGGATCGACATCACGATCGTGAAGCCGAGAACGCCTAACGAAAGCTGGACACGCGTGTCCGGATCAAACGGCAGGAAGTTCGACGCCATTTTCGGGACGATCGGGACGACGTACCAGGCCAGCAACGCGCCTGCGATTCCGGCGATGACGCTTACGAGCAAGCTCTCGAAAATGAAGAGCCGCACGACGCTGCGACGCGAGGCCCCAATTGCCATGCGCAACGCGATTTCGCGCCGCCGTCCGCTGAACCTAACGAGTAACAGGTTCGCAACATTGCTGCACGCGATCAGCAACACGAATGCGACCGCGGTGAGCAATGTCGCAAACGCTGGCCGCAGATTTCCGGTCGTGTCCTCCGCTAATGTCTTCAGCGTCATCACCGATGAGCTATCGATCTTGTCTGGATATCGAGCCCGGTAGCTTTGCTCGAGCGGCGGTAACGCGGCGCGCGCGTGCTCCAATGTCATTCCCGGTTTCAGCCGGCCGACAACGCGCAGAACACCCGAGCCGCGCATGATGCGCTCGTACGAAATCCCGGCGATCTCGAACGGCTTTGTCGTCCAGACTTCGGCCGCCGGTCCGACCCACGAAAAAGGCAGGTTCGGCAAAACGCCGACGATCGTGTGCGGGGCGCCGTTGAGCGTGATGCTACGACCGATCACGTTCGCATCGCCGCCCATGCGCTTCTGCCAGAAATTCTCAGTCACCATCGCCACGTCGGCCGTCTCTTCCTCTTCCGGCAAAAAATTACGGCCGCGAATCGGATGCACGCCCAAGACATCAAAATAGTTCGACGTCACCTGCCCGCCGAGGACCTGCACCGCATCGCCGAGCCCGGTGAGCGTGAATGCGGAGACGTTTTCCGCGCCGAAGCCGTCGAAGATCGTCTGGCTCTCGCGATAATGCTCAAAGCGCGGCACCGAGATCGCGAGCTCGAGCAGATTGCGCTCGCGCGCGTTCGAATACATGTGCACGAGTCGCTGCGGCTCCTTGAACGGGAGTCCGCGCAGGAACAGGTCGCTGATCAAACTAAAGATCGCGGTGTTCAGTCCGATGCCGAGTGCAAGCGTGAGGACCGCAATCAAAGTAAATCCCGGTGACTTGCGGAGCTGGCGCAGAGCAAATTTGAGGTCGGCTATCATCGATTCTCCTTCACAATCCAACCATCGCGCAGCTGGATGACGCGGTGTCCGTAACCGGCGTTTTTTTCCGAATGCGTCACTTGCACAATGGTCGTGCCGTCGGCGTTTAGTTTTTTGAATAAATTCATGATTTCTTCGCCCTGGCTGGAATGAAGATTTCCTGTCGGCTCGTCGGCGAGGAGCAGCTTCGGATTGGAAATGATTGCGCGCGCTACGCCAACCAACTGTTGTTGTCCGCCAGATAGCTGGCTTGGGTACAAATCCTTTTTCCCGACGATTTGAAAACGGTCCAGGGTGTCGGCGACAACGGCCGTGCGTTCGCTCCTGTTCACTTTCCGATACGAGAGCGGAATCTCCAGATTTTCGTAAACGGTCAGATCATCGAGGAGATGATATTGCTGAAAAACGAATCCGATCTGTTCGTTGCGCAATGCCGCTCGTTCTTTTGCCTTGAGATGATGGACCGCGGCGTCGCCAAGAAAATATTCGCCGCTCCAGCCGTGGTCGTGCATTCCAAGAATGTGGAGGAGCGATGACTTTCCAGCGCCGGACGGGCCCATGATCGAAACAAATTCGCCTTCTTCGATGTCGATGTTGATATCGCGCAGGACATAAAAGAATCTCGCTTTGGCCAGCGGATGGAAACGTTCAATGCGGCGGAGCTTGATCATAAATTTAGGCGTTGTGACTGAGCGCGATCATCGGATCAGCTTTGGTTGCGCGAAGCGCCGGGATGTAACTCGCGAGTAATGCCATCGCAGCGGAGAACAATCGTGACGAGGGCAAACGTGGCCACGTCGAACGGGCCGACACTGTAAAGCAAGGCAGCCAGCGCGCGCAATCCGCGCAGTGCGACTCTAATGTTAGCCATCATTTGCCTCATTCGTAACGAAGTGCTTCCACTGGGTTCAGCCGCATCGCGGAGCGCGCGGGAAAATAACAAGCGAACAATCCGACCAGCCCAAGAAGAAGAGAGATGGCACTGAAGGTGGCGATATCTGTTGCGCTCAGACCGAAAAGCAAACTGGCCAGCAGTCGCGTGGTACTCCAGGCCATAACCAACCCAACGGCGACGCCTACCAAAGTCAGCTTCATTCCGTAGCCGATAATCAGCCCAAGGACATCTTTCGGCTGCGCGCCGAGCGCAACGCGCAAGCCGATTTCGCCTGTTCGCTGGCTGACCGAGTAAGCCATCACGCCGTAAAGGCCGATGGATGCAAGCAACAACCCTGAAATTGCCAACGCTCCCATCAAAATCGCCCCGAACCGTTCAGTAACGAGGACGCCGCTGAGAATCGTGTTCATCGTCATAATGTCTGAGACAGGTTGATCGGGATCGACCCTGTGGATGACGTCACGCAGAGCAGCGACAAGGGACGTTGGATCGACACTTGTGCGCACGATGAGATTGACCGGAAAATCATTCTCCACCTGTGCGTAGGGCACGTACCAAACCGGCCGGTTGATTCGGTAATTGAAAAGATCTTCCTTCACGTCTTTGACAAGGCCGACCACGGTCATCCACGGAAAAGTTTGCCCAGCGCGAACGCGCCGGACTCGTTTCCCGATGGGGTCTTCTCCCGGCCATGCTTGACGCGCGAACTCCTGGCTGACGACGACAATGGGCAGAGTTTCGGCACGGTCGTTCTTGTTGATCAATCTGCCCTTGATCAACGTAGCGCCCAGCGTCTCCAGATAGTTTGGACTAACGACCCGATGCGATGTGATCGGAACGTTGTTTGGATTTGGCGGGGGACCGCCTTCAACATTGAAAATCGCATCATAGGCAATTTCGCGCTCAAGCGGAATGTTTGTCGTCATTCCAGCTGACGCCACGCCAGGCAGAGTGCGTACGCGTTCGAGCACTTGATCGGCAAATCCGACCCGCTGGCGATATTGTGAATACCTCGAAGCCGGCAATACCATTTTCATGGTGATCAGATTGTCCGGAGTGAAGCCAAGATCGACATGTTGCAGTCGCTGGAAGCTTTGCACCATCAATCCACCGCAGATAAGTAGCGTCAGTGCGATGGCGATCTCGGCAACGATCAGTCCTTTTAACCAGCGTCGGCCGGAAGCAGCGCCGCCAACGCGTTGATCGCGTTGTTGAATCCGCGGCATCAGCTCATGCACACCAGCGCTCTTGAGCGCGGGCAGTAACCCGAAAATGACACCGGTCAGAAGACTCACGCAAAGTGCAAAAACCAAAACGCGCTGGTCGATCGCGAAATTGTGTAAAAACGCCGCTAAAGAAATTCCGCGAATCGGATTAAGCACGGCCAGAATCGGAAGCAACCAGTTCGCGAGAAGTAATCCAGCCATGCCGCCGAGCAGGGCCAGGAGCATGCTCTCAGTCAAAAGCTGCCTAACGAGACGCCAGCGCCCAGCGCCAAGCGCGCGACGAAGCATGAGCTCTCGTTCGCGGGCGATGCCGCGTGCCAATTGCAGATTCGCCACGTTCGCACAACAGATTAGCAAAAGGAATCCGACCCCGGCCATGAGTGCGAACAGGGCGCTGCGCACACGACCTTCCAGGTCGCCAAGTAAGTTTTGACGAAGCGAGATAACTTTTACACCCCAGCCGCGGCGAAAATCGGGATATTCTTGCTCCAGTTGGTGGGCGATTGCTTTCAATTCGGTATCTGCCTCCTTCAAACTGACGCCTGGTCTAAGCCGCGCGAGAATCTCGTTGTTCGTCGCCGCGCGCTCAGTCAACGGAAGATTGTCGATGTTGACTTGAAGGGGTATCCAAACTTCGGCGACACCCGGAAGATCAAAACCTGGCGGCATAACGCCGAGGATGTTGTAACTTCGGCCGTCGAGATTGAGCGATTGATCGATGGCGTCCGCCTTCCCGGCAAAATGCTTTTGCCAAAGTGCGTAGCTGATGAGCGCCACGGGCGGCCCGCCCGGTTGATCTTCTTCAGCTGAAAATGCGCGACCGAGCACTGGTTTTACCCCTAACGTTGCGAGATAATTCGCCATGACGGTCGCGCCGCGCACACGTTCTGGCTCACCTTGGCCGATCAAATTGAACGAGCGTTGCCTCGCCACACCGCTGCTTGCGAAAGAATGACTCCGATCCCGGTAGGCTGCGTACTCCAGAAACGGGGATCCGAAAGGATCAAACCCTTCTCGCAACGTGACGCTAACAACCAAGCGGTCGACATCTTCGACCGGTAAAGGACGAAGCAGCAAAGTGTTGATGGCGCTGAAGATGGCGGTGTTCGCACCGATGCCTAGGGCCAGCGCCGCGACCGTAATCAGCGTAAAGCCCGGCTGCTTAAGCAACATGCGTGCGCCGTAGCGGAGGTCCTGCCAAAGCGCTTGCATTTCTCGACTCCGTCAGGCGGCGACCCGGTCTTCAACGACGCGACCGTCGAATAAATGCACAGTGCGGTCTGCGTGTTGCGCGAAACGCTCGTCGTGCGTGACCATGCAAATCGTGGCGCCACTCTTGTGCAGTTCTCCGAGGAGAGTCATCACTGCTTCGCCGTTGCGCGAATCGAGATTTCCCGTCGGCTCGTCGGCAAGCAGAATCGCCGGATTGCCTGCTAGCGCGCGCGCGACCGCCACGCGCTGTTGTTGTCCGCCTGAAAGCTGGCTCGGCAAATGTTTGGCGCGATGCGCCATGCCCACTCGTTCCAGCGCTTCGGTCGCAAATGACTTGCGTTCGCCTGCAGCCATTCCGCGGTAGGTCAACGGCAACTCGACATTCTCAAAGACGGTTAGATCGCCGATTAAATTGAAACTTTGGAAAATGAAACCGATCTCGCGATTGCGAATGCGGGCCCGTTCCGGAAAAGAGAGAGTGGCAACCTCGTTTCCTTTCAAGGAATAACTGCCGCCGGACGGCGTATCGAGAAGGCCGAGGATTGATAACAAAGTCGTCTTGCCGCAACCCGATGGTCCAGCGATTGAAACATATTCACCGATGCGAATATCCAGGTGAATACCGGACAAAGCGTGGGTTTCGACTTCGTCAGTAAGGAAAACCTTCGTAACACCGCACAGCCGTATCAATGGAGTCGCGCCGTTCGTTGTGGAAGCTTCGGTTGATTGTGTAACCATCAGTTGAGTTGAATGCATGCTGTTAGTTTTGTTTAGTTGAGCCGAATCCGGTCGTGCGTGTCCCACGCACTGGTATCGGAGAGAATGACTCGATCTCCCGGTTGAAGGCCACTTAAGATCTCAATGGTGTTGACCGAGCTCTTCCCGAGTTTTACCTGCGCCCGGACAGCTTCCGAACTGCCGTTGACCAGCTTAAACATTCCGACGGTATTGTTTTCCTGGCCGAACGCTGGACGGCCCACATAAACGACGTTATCGAGGTGTTCGAGCTCGATTGTTCCGTCCACGCTGAGATCAGGTCGCGCGCCCTTCGGCAATGCTTCGTCAAACGCGACATCCACCGTGACCGTCCCCTGCTCCACAGCCGGATCGACCCTCGTGACGTGGCCGGTTACCACGCCATTGCGAGTGTCGATCACTGCTTTCTGTTTGATCTGAATATCCTTCGCCTGCGTTTCAGCGATTTTGACCTGCGCCTTCAGCTTCGTTGGGTCCGCGACGCGGGCGAGATTGTCGCCAACCTTGAGTCGCTGGCCGATTTGCACCGGTAATTGCTGCAACACGCCTGACATTCCAGCTTTCACGTGCAACGCTTCAACCTGGTCGAGCTTCAGTTTCGCCAGTTGATTCGCTTGATCGACTGCGGCTTGTTTCGAAGCCAGCTGCGGCTCGATCGAATCGCGCGCAAATGCCAAGCGCTTTTGCTCGATCTCATCGCTTTTCTGGCATTCTTCTTCTTTAATCTTCGATGTTTTGTAAACGAGATCGGCGACGAGACCGTTCTTTGCCAACTGATCGTTTGTTTGGCGCTCCATTTTCGCCTGCTCATATGCGGAGTGTGCCGCGGTTGTTTTCGATTCCTGATCGAGCAATTCGCGCTGCAAAGTCGCGCGCATCGTCGTAAACTCGGCCTCCGCAGCTTTCGCCTTCAACTCCGCGTCGTGCGCGCTCTGGTCCAATTCGGGGCTGGTCAACTCTAATATAACGTCGCCGGGTTCGACTTTTGTTCCCGGCCAGATCAAAATTTTCTCGACGCTTCCTTCTGTGTTTGCGGGAATCCAGCGAATGTCTTCCGGCACAAGCGTTCCAAGGCCGCGCACCTGGCGTACCATGGGACCGCGTTTGACCGTGTCGATCCACACCGTGGCGCGGTCCACACTCGGGACCGCTGGTTTTAAGCGCGAGATTGCGATTGTCGCCAGAATCAATCCAAGCGCACCGACGGCAATAATAATGATGCGGCGCTTGCGTTTCTTTGCGGCAACCCCTTCGCGCGGCACATCCATCGAGGAAAGATTCGGCGTGAATCCAGCCGGCCGCACGATTGTTCCTTCTTTTGGTTGTCGCTGTGGAGTCACGGCCTGAATCAAAGCGCTCCAAAAGCGCGACAGAGATGAATGATAGCGTACATTCCGCTCACCATCGGCACGGTCGCGGTGATGACCAAGATTGAGAACAAAATCGCTTCGCCGATGAAATCGCGCCGCGCTTCCTTTTGAAAGTACTGACGACTAATGTTGCGAAAGGATGGCGCCAGCGGTTTCGCACAGTGATCACGATAACCGCTCAGCGTCGCGGAATGATAATTGCACTCGATCAACGGGAACCGCTTCCGGTTGCGAGTTGTTGCGAACGTTGGTTTCATGCTCTTTAGATTCGTTGGAGGTGGTGGTTGGATTCTAAATCTTCTTCGGTCGACAACAGGTAATGCAATGATCGTGCCAACGAGAAAAATAAAGCGCATGAACCCGTCTATCAGCGACTTACGATTATCGATCGAGAAGGCGCGCTCGTCGTATTACTCCGTTTCCGGGAAGATGGAGTCCCGTTTTCGGGACGGATATCGCAACCGCATTACGTTAGCGAGGGAGTCGCAGTAACGCTTCTGCGCCTGTGCCATTGGCCCGGTTTATTAGCACCAATGAACCTCCGTGCGCTTCCGCAATTTGACGGCTCAGCGGCAGACCTATTCCAGAGCCGTCGGGCTTTGTCGTGAAAAACGGGACGAACAGATTCGCGGTATTCATAATTCCGGGTCCTTCGTCCTGAACAAAGATTTCAACCGAATCTTCTTTCTCTCGCCAGCCGAGTGCGACGTTTCCGTGTGTCTCAAGCGCAGCATCAACCGCATTGTGCACCAAATTAATCAATAACTGTTCAAGTTGCGCTGCATCCGCGCGGATCGTTGTTTTTGGGCCAGGCACAACTTTGACGTCCAGTCTTGGTTCCAAGTCCACGACGCGCTGCACGAGTTTAGAAAGATCGATATCTTGTTTTTGGGGTGGCGGAAGTTTTGTCAGGCGCGTGTACGCTTCCAGAAAGCGGCTCAGCGAATCGGCGCGGGACGCAATAGAGTTCAATCCGCTGCGCGCGTCGTCCTGCCAATCTGGTGGAGGTGGATCGCGGCGCAGCAATGATTCGAGGCTGGCGGCAAGCGACTTGATAGGCGCAAGCGAGTTATTCATTTCATGACCAAGAACGCGCACCAATCGCTGCCAGGCGCGGCGTTCTTCTTCGCGCAACGTGCGACTGAGATCGGTCAACACGAGCAATTGGTGCGGCAAGCCCTGCTCCCGAAACGTGCTCCGTCGAATTCCCCAACGACCGGATCCTCCTGGGAAGCTGAGCGTCAGCGGTTCGTCCTCATCAGCATCGTGACAGGCGTCGAGCCCGAGTTCCGTTGCCGTTTTGCCAAGCAGTTTGTCCATTGGCTGACCAAGCAACGTCTCGCCCGAGCGATTGACCAGACGCAAACGGCGTTCTGGATCGAAGGTGAAGATCGCGACATCGATTTCGCCCATGATCGTACGCAAAAGCGCGGTCGCTTCAAAGGCACCGAGACGTTGCAGGCGCAACGTTTCACCGAGCGAGTTGATTTCCAAAAGAACCTCTCCCAGTGCATTGTCTTCGCGGGCTCCGCGCGCCCGAATCGAATAATCACCTTCGCGTAATGCGGCAAGGAGATTGGACATGGTTCGCAACGGATGAACGATGTGTTCGCGCGCCTTGGAGATGAAAGCAAGAAACCATGCAACAATCAGGATGGTTAACGTCCACTGCATTTTCGCGCTGTAATCGCCGAACCAAAGAAGCGCGAGCGCGACAACAAGCGCGGGAGTGGCGGCGCCGACTGTAAGCCAGGTCAGTTTTCCCTCATGTGAAAGCCGGTGTCGACTTTTCGGTATCCGATTCATTTTCGCTATCTTCCCGGGAGAAGACGCGGTCTCGGGTGTTGCAGCCGACACCCTTCTAGGCCGCTCTGACATATTTGATTTACAGAAAGAAATTCGTAGCGAGGCACGGCGAATGGCACTTGAGGGGGCGTGCGCTCCCCAGTCATAACCCGTACTGCTGCAACCGTCGGTAAAATGCGCTTCTGCTCAAGCCCAGAGCTTCCGCCGCTTTTCGCGCATTGCCATCATTCCGCGCCAGCGCCTTCTTAATTAGAAATGCTTCCACTTCTTCGAGACTCATCTCCTCAAGACTGCGAGGCTCGGCCTCGGGAGATGTTAGGCCGAGATCGGCTGCTCTTATTTGTCGATCCTGCGCCATGAGCACAGCCCGCTCGACGACGTGATCGAGCTCGCGAACGTTTCCCGGAAACCGATGCTGTAATAAGCGTTCGCGTGCCTGCTCATCTAAACCTGTAATTTCCTTGCGATATCGCTGCACGTGTTGCCGAAGAAAGCTGTTTGCCAGGAGCATGATGTCCTCGCGGCGCTCGCGCAGCGGAGGTAATGCAATCTGAATTGTGTTTAAACGAAAGAGGAGGTCTTGTCGAAAACGCCCAGCCGCGATTTCATCCTCCAGATTTGCGTTGGTAGCAGAAATGATGCGCACGTTTGCGTGCAATGTTTTCGAGGAGCCGACACGTTCAAAATTACCCGTCTCGATTACGCGGAGCAGTTTTGCCTGCTGAGCGAGCGGAATGTTTGCGATCTCGTCCATGAAAAGCGTACTTTCATCCGCAAGTTCAAATCGACCGGCCCGGTCGGCCTTCGCGTCGGTGAACGCGCCCTTTACGTGTCCGAAAAGTTCGCTCTCAAACAATGTTTCGGACAAACCCCCCATGTTGACGGTAATCATCGTTCGCGATGCGCGCGGGGAGAGTGCGTGAAGCGCTTGCGCGATCAACCCTTTGCCTGTTCCGTTTTCTCCAGTGATCAGTACGTTTGCGTCGGACGGCCCCACCCGTGAAATCATTTCCATCACCGGCCGCATGGCGGGTGATTCCGCGATTAGGTTTGGCATGCTGCCACGCAGCAGCTGATTTTCGGCTTCAAGTTTGCGGCCCCGGCGGAGAGCCATCGCCAACTCGGTTTGTGTGCGCGCGATTGTCAACAGGCGCTCGTTGTCCCACGGTTTCGTTACAAAATCTCGTGCCCCACGTTTCATTGCTTCGACTGCGAGATCGATCGACGCCCACGCTGTCATCACAACGATCGGCAACGTGCCATCGACCTCTTGTATCTTGGGAATGGCGGCCAAGCCTTCCTGTCCCGAAGTCGTGTCGCGGGCATAATTGAGATCCATGATCAGCAGTGTGTAATCTTTTTTTTCCAGCGCGCTGAAGATTCCAGCGAGCGATGTGACCGCTTCGGTCTGGTAACCTTCGCCTTTGAGCAGGATGCGCAGCGCTTCGAGCACATCGCGCTGATCATCCGCAAGAAGAATTCGAGTCACTATCTAATTCTCCGCTAACCGAGTGCGCCAAACGCGAGGCCGAGACTGTAAGTAACCACGGCGACAATCACCCCGATCCAGGTCATTTCCAGGCCGGATGCCCACCAGGAGCGGATAGTGATCAGCGATTTTAATGCGCCGACCAGAAAGTGCGCAACCAAACTGATGCCAAACGAACTAATCACCGCGGTAACTCCGCCCGAGAAAAAGAACGGAATAATCGGAACGAAGGCACCGATCGCGGTCGAGACGCCAGCGGAAGTCGCGGCGGTCCATTGATTCGGGAAACGATGCTCGGACAAACCAAGCTCACTTTGCGCCATCGCCTGCACGAATTGTTCGGGTTGCTCGGCGAGACGCTCCGCCATTTTTTGCGATTCTTCGGGAGTGAATCCCTGCAATTGATAGAAGAGCGACATCTCCTCGATTTCTTCCTCCGGATTCTCCTCTACTTCCGCCCGCTCGCGCGAAATTTCGGCTTCGTAAACTTCCGCTTCGCTTTTCGCGGCAAGATAGGCGCCTGCACCCATTGAGAGCGTCGAGGCAAGCATTCCGGCGAGACCAGAGATCAAAATGTAATGTTGCTGGTTGTTAGTCGCACCGGCCACGCCTGAAACAATTCCGAACACCGCGCCTAATCCATCGTTTGCGCCGTAGATCGCGTCAGCTACCCAACTGCCACCTCGTCCGTGCCAGCGTTCGCGTTTCAGGATTTTGTCGAGCGCCGTGCGCGGGCCCGGTGGCGGCGCCATTGCGTTTAATGCTCGCGCGTGTGCCTTTTCCTCAAGCGCGCTCTTGCGCAAGAATTCCTGCACATCCTCTTCACTGGCCAACGCGCGTTCGGCTTGATCATGAAATTCCGCTTCGTGCTGTTCTTCCGCGGCTTCCATTCGACGAATCGCGATGTCTGCGCCCGCAATCTTGTTCCACCAACGATTCAATCGGCGCGCAATTGTGTCTTTAAAAACAGGCGGCTCTACCCCGAGATCTCTCAGCTTTTTCTCCCAGCGCTGTGCGTGGCGCTCTTCTGCTTCCGCCATGCGCAATAAAATTCCCCGGCGCTTCTCATCTTTTTCGTCCGCGGCCAAATCGCGATAGACCTGCGCAGTCTCAACCTCCGCGCGCCAGTTTTGCCTGACCACATCGATCATCTGTTGTCGATCTTTTGTCCCGCCCGATGGGTTTTCGCTTTTCATTGTGCTCAGTCGGCGGGCGCCACCGTTGCGCTGATTGGCGGTTCCATTCTTGCTCTTAACTGCTGCGCAGTAATCACCATTGCCACTGAACCGATTATGAGGCCAGCGGCGACAACGGTCCGCATGGTCAAAGTTTCCCCGGCAAAAGCGGCGCCGAGCAGAACTGCTACGATCGGATTGACGTAGGCATACGTGGCGACTTTTGCCGGATCGCAATGGCGCAACAGCCAGATGTAAGCCGTGTATCCAACCACGGCCCCAATGATGACCAAATACGCAAACGAAGCCACCGACAAGATCGATACCGACCCTGGATGGAAACGTCGCAACTCGCCAGTCAACGCGCCGGTAAGCAACAACAGCATTCCTCCACACATCATCTGTTGGGCCGCGGTCAAAAATGGAGAAGCCGCATGTTTCGCCACGCGCGAATACAACGACCCCGCCGACCAAAGGAAAGTTGAAACAAGCAGGATCGACATTCCGATAGCGGGGCCGTGTGCATCGTTCGAGGAAAACCGCAACGACGGGCCAAGTAAAATCCCAACGCCAACAAAGCCTCCCACCAGGCCGAGCCAAACAATTGGTGTCGGTCTCGGCGCCATTCCAGTCGCCCACCCTAGAACGACGATGTAAATCGGAACGATCGCCACAATTACTGCGGCCAATCCCGAGTCGATATACTTTTCAGAAATCGTTACCCCTCCATTTCCTCCGAGAAGCAAACAGGCTCCGATAATCAAAGATGTGCGCCAGTTCGCCCAGCTCGATTTAACCATGCCTTGCGACCAAGCGATCGCGTACATGATCAAGCCGGCAAGGAGGAACCGGGTGCCCGCCATCAAAAATGGCGGAATCGTTTCAATCGCGAACCGAATCCCAAGGTAAGTCGAACCCCAAATCAGATAAAGCGCGGCAAATGCGATAATGATCCGGATTTTTTTCGAGGCGGCCATGGAGCAATGACAATCTGCCATTCGCGCGACAGAGCAACCATCCGCCTCTTGCGAATGAAATATCAATCCCGTAGGGCACGCCTGTGGCGCGTCCAAAACGCCCTCGCTTACATCCTTCGCCTGAAAATCAATCGGTAGAGCAAGAGCAAAAGCATGGCGCCAACCACCGCGCCGATAAATCCCGCGGTCTGCCCCGGTCGGTACCAGCCAACTGCCTGACCGAGATAAGTGGCAACGAGCGCACCTGCGATACCGAGGAGAATCGTCACGATGCAACCGCCGGGATCTTTTCCCGGCATCAACAGTTTCGCGATGGCGCCGATAACAAGACCGATAATCAAAATCCAGAGGATAGAGTGAGAACTGAAGTCCATATGAGAACGAGGTTTATCGAATTAATTGCCTCACGGCAAGGAATTGGTTTAAAGTTTTGCGGCTGGCACAGCCGATCGCTTCGCGGAATTTCTTAAAGCTCGATCACTTGTGCGGAGCGAATGTCTTCGCTGGCGCGAATCTCTTGGAGCAACGCTACATCTGGCGCAGTATCGAGATTCAGGACGGTGAGCGCGGTGCCACCGGCTTGATTCCGGCTTAATGACATGGTGGCGATGTTGACGCCGTGGTTACCGAGCAATGTCCCGATTCGCCCCACCATGCCGGGACGATCGGTGTTTTCGAGCACGAGCACGACGCCGTGCGGCCGCGCTTCGACCGGGCGACTGTTCACGCTCACGATCCGCGGCGTTGCGCCGAAAAATGCGCCGCCCACGGAAACCATTTTCCCTTCAGCGGTTGCCGAGAGTTCCAACAGATCGCTGTAATCGCCCGGCGCGCTCAATCGCGATTCGGTAACTTTCAGACCGAGACTCTTGGCAAACGCCGGCGCATTCACTTCGTTCACGTCGCTACCGCCTGCGATCTGCAAAAAGCCTTTTAAAACCGAGCGTGTGATCGCGGTCGTGTCCACTTCGTTTACTTTTCCGCTGTAGTTGATATTCAATGTATCGACGCGTTTCGGCGCAATTTGCGAAAGGAACCGGCCAAGTTTCTCGCCGAATTTCAGATGTGGCCCAATGATTGCCAGCGTCCTAGCGTCGAGATTCGGCATGTTGACGGCGTTTCGGATCGTGCCTTCAAGCAGCGCCGCGCGAATCGATTGCGCGATCTCAATGCCGACACTTTCCTGCGCTTCCGCCGTGGAAGCGCCCAGGTGCGGCGTTAAAATCAAATTCGGCGTGGGGCGAAGTGGCGAATCGTTCGGCAAAGGCTCGATCTCAAAAACGTCGAGCGCGGCAGCGGCCACATGTCGATCTCGCAACGCGTTTGCCAACGCAGTCTCGTCGATCAATCCGCCTCGAGCACAATTGATGATGCGCACGCCGCGTTTTGTTCTTTGCAAACGTCCTGCATCGAGAATGTGTCGCGTTTCCGGTGTCAGCGGTGTGTGCAATGAAATGAAATCAGAAGTTGCAAGCAGATCGTCCAGTTCATCGACAAGTTCCACCTGCAAACTTCGCGCGCGTGTCGCGGAGAGATACGGATCGTAAGCGATCACTCGCATGCCGAACGCAATCGCGCGACGACTCAGCTCGCTCCCGATCCGACCCATGCCGATGACGCCGAGCGTCTTGTTGTAAAGCTCCACGCCTTCGAGATTTTTTCGATCCCATTTTCCAGCTCGCAAGGTTGCATCGGCTTGCGGGATTTTTCGCGCAACGGAGAGCAGAAGCGAAAAAGCATGTTCAGCAGTCGAAACGGTGTTTCCTCCCGGTGCATTGAGCACAAGGACGCCGCGCTGGGTCGCCGCCTCAACATCTACATTGTCCACTCCAACCCCCGCCCGGCCGACGACTCGTAATTTGCCGCCGGCGTTTAAAACATCTGCGGTCACTTTCGTTTGACTGCGAACAACGATCGCGCTGAATTCGGGAATAATTTCGATTAAATCTGTTTCGCTCAGGCCCGGTTTAATCGTGATGTCGAGCGCGCCCTCTCGGCTGAGTTCATCAATTCCGCGCTGCGAGATGGAGTCAGCGATCAGAATCTTCGGTGCGGTCATACGACAACAGCAAACTCCAACGTCCAACCCGCCTCCGCAAGGCTACGGCACGGCAGGCGCTCAACGTCCAACGCTCAATGTTATACCCACAGTCCTGTGGGCCCGTCCATGATAACGAATATTCCGACGCGCCACAGGCCCGTGTCTACAGTTTATCCGAAAATGACGAGCTGAATGGAATCGGGCAATTGCTGGGCGACGCTCGTGGCCACACTGCCGCGAAGCAATTTTGCCATGGCCGTGCGTTGCGAAGCGCCGATGATGAGATAATCGACGCCGAGCGTCGCGGATAGATCGAGAATGGTCGTCGCAGTATCTTCGCTCACGGCGTAAACCGGCTGAACGCAGATGTCGCGTTCGGCTCCCAGCTTAAGCATCAACGACATAATCGCATTCGCCTCAGGATTTTCCTGCCAACGCGTACGACCGATCGGCGCAGGACCGCCACCGTAAAACACGGCGATCTCTTCAACATAGAGCACACAGAGCGTCGCTTTGCGCAGTTGCGCTTCATCGAGGGCGAAGCTCAGCACCGGTGTGATGCCGCGCGCCGCGACCATGATTTTTTGACCTTCTTGCAAGCGTGGTTGCATCGTCGCGACCAGATCGGGTGAAACCATCGCCGCAACCTGCCGGGTGACAGTGAGCGTGGTGAAGCCGGCACGTTTTTGGGTCCAGGCACGCAATGCCAAACCAACCCCGAGCACGCATACGACGAAGAAAAGCGCGTCCGGCTTGGTGCGCGCCAGACTCAACTCAACAAAAAACAGAACGATGAATGTGAAGCCGAATAGCAGGCGGTCGTACCAAGTAAAGCCAATCGCGCGATTGAAGGTGCACGAACCCAGGTTGACCGTAATCGCTCCGACTACACCGATTGCATACAACCCGGCGAGCCCTTGGAAATTTGTCGCCGTCAATAAGACGATCGTGGGCAGGCCCACCGCGATGAGAAGCGGATACAGCGGGACGCCATGTCGATTCAGCCGTTTAAAGTGCGGCGGCATTTCGCCATCGCGCGCCGTCATGTAGAGCAAACCGATCATAGCCACGATCGCGGTGTTCGCAGCGCTCAGCAGCAAGAACAGAAACACAATGCCGACAACCCAGCCAAAGGCCTGGCCAAACCATAGTCCGACCGACGCGGTTCCGAATTGTTCGGCAA
The DNA here is from genome assembly GCA_003218615.1 of Verrucomicrobiota bacterium. Lineage (GTDB taxonomy): Bacteria > Verrucomicrobiota > Verrucomicrobiia > Chthoniobacterales > UBA10450 > Udaeobacter. Next base: position 1,735 of record QHOD01000016.1, on the reverse strand, counting down.
TGAATCGCAGCATATCCTCGTGCCGCTTCGTCAGCGCGGCAGCGATGGCGCTCTTGCTGGTCAGTCCGAGCGTCTTTGCCATCACCGAAGGAAGCGAGAGCATCGCCCACCCAAGCAGAGCCGTGCCGAGCACAACCTCGATGGCTACGGGCGTGATCGCTTTCACTGATTCGCGCGCCACGCTTGGCCGGTCCGGAGTCGAACCGGGATCAAGCTTCATAACGCCGGTCAGATTCGCGATCGCCTCCACGCCCGAGAGCGCGAGAATCACGCCAACAAATTGAACCCAGAGAGCGCGCAAACTTTCATGGCGCGGCTCGAGAAAATGCGTGGTGAAGTGCGGCGCGCTTACCGCGATCAGTGCCACAACCACAATCACAGTTGGCACAGCCAGTGCGACTGCCAAACTGCCCGAGTGCTTTGGTCCAAACCAATTGATAAACCCGAGGAAAAACAGAACGCCGATTGTGGTGAACGCAATGTGATCCTTGAGAAACTTCAGCCAGAAGATGTCTTCTGCGCCGGCAATGATATAGGTCAGACCGGACCACCCACTCAGCGCCGCTGTCACGGTAAGATCCGCGATGAGCAGCAGCGCACCGACAACGGCAAGCAATCGTCCTTGCGAGCGCGCCGCGGAATAAACGCCCCCGCCATCGGGGAAATAGCGGCAGATGACAGCGTAATTAATTCCCACAAGACCCGTGAGCACGCAGACCGCGAGAATGATCGGCAGTGACGAGAAGCCAGCGGCTACGAAGGCAAGACCGATGACATAGGCTTTGCTCGTGCCCCAGTCACCGTAAAGCAGCGCGGCGGCACGCTTCCAATCCAGGTTGCGCGGGCGGTGCACGCCCGCGGTCTCAGTAACAATTAAGTCGGCCATCTCGCTTGGCGTTGACTCTTCATCGCGGGCTCAACCGGTGACAAGCCCTTTCTCAATTTGAGGTTTGCAAATGCGCTACCACTTCAATCTCAGCAGTCTGCGGAAACATATCGAGCGGCGTGACCGAATTGATCGTGAATTTGTTCTGCAATTCTTTTAAATCGCGCGCCAGCGTCGCTGGATTACAGGAAACGTAAATCAACGTTTGCGGTGCAAGATCGACAATCGCTTTGCGGACGTTGGCGGTGAGTCCAGTCGCGGGAGGATCGACGATCGTTGTAGCGGCGCGTATCCCGACACGCAATCCCCCAAGGTCTGCCGCTGAGACAGCCGCCTTTACATCTTCGATATCGCCGGCGATGTAAATTTCCTTTGCCGTCGCATTTTGCTTCGCTGTTTCGATTGCAAAGCGATCCCAGTCGATTCCGATCACGCGCTCGAATTTGTCGAGCAGCGCTTTTGCGAAAAATCCGGCGCCGCAATAGGCGTCAATCAAGAACTGCTGATTCGGCGCAACCAAAGTGTCGATCAAATCGAGCAGCGCTTTTGCCACCGTGTCATTCGTTTGGGAAAAAATCCGCGGGCTCGATGAAACGCGCAGTGTATAATTCCCGTCGCGCACTCGTGGTTGAGCCCGCAACTCGGCCAACGCGCGATTAACTTCGTCGCGCGAGATCGGGCAGCGCTCGATGTCGATCAAACGGTGGGAATCGCGCCGGAAAAAACCGATCGCTCCGTCCTGCGCATGCACGGTGATACGATTGCGATATCCATACTGTTCGGGGGACGGGATGATCGGCCGCATGGGCAGATCCTTGAGCTTGCCGATGCGTTGCAGAACGTCGCGGA
>QHOD01000217.1 GCA_003218615.1 Verrucomicrobiota bacterium | reverse complement strand
GAAGATTCGGGTGGAACGAACATTCGATCATTTCGTGGTCGTTGAGACGCTCGGCGTTGGCGGGATGGGCACGGTGTATAAGGCGCGTGACACGCTCCTGGATCGTCTCGTCGCGCTCAAGCTGTTGCGCAAGGATCTCGACGGCGAAACCGAGCACACTTCTCGATTGCAACAGGAAGCGCGCGTCGCCGCCTCCGTGAGCCATCCTAATGTCATACATGTCTTCGCATCCGGCACCGATCATGGTCAATTTTACGTTGTGATGGAGCTGGTTGATCATGGAAGCCTCGACGATCTCATAGAGCAGCGAACTCGATTGCCGGAAGAGCAAGTGCTTGAGTCCGGCATTCAAGTCGCCAAAGGGCTGCGTGCGGCGTATCGGCAGGGTCTCATCCATCGCGATGTTAAACCAGCCAACATTTTGTTCGTTAACGAACACATCGCGAAGATAAGCGATTTCGGCCTGGCGGGCGCCGCCGCACAAGTAACCGAAATACAAACCGAGATTTGGGGGACGCCATACTATGTTGCCCCTGAGCGATTGAGCAACGAGCCGGAGGATTTTCGTAGCGATATCTATAGCCTCGGCGCGACGCTTTTTCACGCAATCGCAGGCAGGGCTCCGATCGAGGGCGAGACAAATTCAGCCGTTGTGCTGTTGAATTTGAAAAAACAGCCGCTCGATCTGCGTGCCATAGCGCCCGAAGTGTCTGAGGCCACGGCCAGCGTCTTTCAGCGGATGATCGCATCCGATCCGACGCAGCGTTTTTCTTCTTACGACGAATTGGTTTCAGAGCTTGAGCAGGCGCAGCGCGCCTTGACAGGTATGGGTGGTGTCGATCTTGCACAAAGGCGACGGCGGCAGTGGATTTTCAATACCGTTGCTCGAGCAGTTCGATGCCTTGCAGCCAGGTGGAGATTTCGCGTGGATCGCTGAATATAAACCGCTGGCATAAAAATATCTGAGCGATTGCCGGTTGTATGCTGAGTGGAAAAAGCAGGCGAACGAAGCCGAGAGTCCGACCAGATTAGCGCAAACGCTGGAGCACCTTCGTGCGCTAAAGAAAGATTTGAAAACCCGTAGCGCACTCTCGGTCGACATGACAGAGCGGAAAAGGATCTGGCGCGCCGCCTGGGAAATCAATAGTCAGTCCAAACCGCTGACTCCGCCAGAGTGAACGAAAATCCCCGGCGAGAGTCATATTTACACGAGCCTTAGCCATAGTAGATTTTTCTTGCCACCATTTGCGTCGCATACCCATGGAACAAAATCCGCCGCCGCCATTTCCTTCGCCGGAAGAACTGAAGGCCAAGATCACTGAGTTCATGAAACAGAACTTCGGCGATCGGGTCTCCGTGGCGACGTTTGCCGAGCCGGAACCAGCGGCTGCGGCGGAGGATGAAAAACCGGAGAAGATCGACAATCAGGAATTCGAATTCAATTTTCTGCCGCGCGATATCAAGGCGCATCTGGACCGCTTCGTCATCAAACAGGAGGAAGCGAAGAAAGTGCTCGCGATCGCCGTGTGCGATCATTACAACCATGCCAATTACCTGCGTCGCCTCGAAAAGGAAGATGCCAGGCGCGCCGAGGAGACCGAATACACCAAGCAAAATGTGATTTTGGTCGGTCCGACCGGTGTCGGCAAAACGTATCTGATCAAACATATCGCTGATCTGATTAAAGTGCCGTTCGTGAAAGCGGACGCGACCAAGTTCAGCGAGACCGGTTACGTCGGCGGCGATGTGGAAGATCTGGTGCGCGAGCTGGTGCACAAAGCCAACGGCGACGTCAATCTTGCGCAATTTGGCATCATTTACATCGACGAGATCGACAAGATCGCGTCGGCGGGAAATTTAATCGGGCGCGATGTGAGCGGGCGCGGCGTCCAGACCACGTTGTTGAAGTTGATGGAGGAAACAGAAGTGCCGGTGCGAAGCATGAACGATATTCAGGCGCAACTGCAGGCTGCGTTCGAATTTCAACGGCGCGGAAAGGCGAAACGGGAAACCATCAATACGCGGCACATTCTTTTCGTGGTGAGCGGCGCATTTGGGAAGTTGAAAGAGCAGGTGGGGCGGCGCGTGAGACAAAGCCAGATTGGATTCAGCGCGGAACCTGTTCAGGTGATGGACAACGAGCTATTCCAACACGTCACGACACAGGATTTTGTCGAGTACGGATTCGAGCCGGAATTCATCGGGCGCCTGCCGGTGCGAGTCGTCTGCGAAGACCTTGACGCAGACGATCTTTTCAAGATCATGAAATTTTCCGAAGGCAGTTTGCTCCGACAGTATGAGCGCGCATTTCGCGCCTATGGCATCGAGATTAGCTTCGAAGACGAAGCGCTGCTCTTGCTGGCCGAGGCCGCTGCCCGGGAAAAAACCGGCGCACGGGGGTTGTTAACGGTGTTTGAAAAACTGTTTCGCGATTACAAATATTATCTGGCGGGCTCAGGCTTAAGCCAGTTGCGCGTCACGGGGGAGCTGGTGCGCGAGCCGAAGCGCGTGCTCGATCGGTTGATGACGGAGGGACACAAGCTGGAGGCGCAAACCCTTGAAGCCGCTGTGCATCAATTCGCTGAGAAATTCAAGGCGGACCATGGACTGGAAATTGTTTTCGATGAAACGGCAGTGCGGCGTCTGGTTGAGCGCGCGCAAGTTGAACGGATGACACTGAACGACTTCTGCGCCCACTTGTTTAAGGACTACCAATTTGGATTGAATCTGGTCAAAAAAAACACCGGCCAGACGAAGTTTGTTATTAACGCTGAGGCTGTCGATGCTCCGGACAAATTTTTGAGCGAACTGGTGGTGCGATCATACTATCCAGTTGCAATGGCGCAAAAGGCCTGATCGGTTATGAAGCGATCGGTGGTCACTACACTGATAATTGGAGTCGTTGTCGCGATCATCGTTGGCGGGCTGCATGCGAGCAGACTGATACCGCATCTTGCGCTGGTGTCGGACTATGCCCACGCCACGAGAGTGGTGGGAGAGAAATGGCAGTACGCCTTCGTCTTGCTGCTGGGCCTCGGTGTCGCCTGGCTGAGCCTGAGCAGTGTGCCGCGAAGCCGCAGCCGTTTGTTGGTGGTCGCTTTATTGATTGAATTGATCGGTTTGTCGTGGGTCTGCTCACTCTACCGGGTATTTTTCCAACCGCTGCCCTCCATTCTTGCGGTAGTATTCGCGCTGATTGCCGCAGAAGGCTGGACCGTTTTTTTGCGGCGGCGTCGCCCGGATTTGGTGCAGATTTTCTTTGCCGATCACCTGTCGAAGAAAGAGTTTCGTCGTGTCAGCGAAGAAGCGACTCGATTCGACGCTGACCCAAAAGCGCACGAAGTGAGCATCGTGGCTTGCGATATTGCTAACAAGCACGGATTCGCCAGGGAAGTCCAGCCGGCAGCTTTCGCCGAAACGATGGGGAAGTTCGTTCGCGACATGGCTGACCGCCTCCTGGAAGCGGGCGCTTATCTACACGCCGCCGACGGTGAAGGCGTTGTCGCGATTTTTGGATTCCCCGGCGGCTCTTCCGACGTCGCTGAGAAAACCGTGCGTGTCGCCCTCGATTTGGTTGAGGATGTTCGCAAACAGCGGGAGACTAATGGAGAAACTGTTGGAAACTGCGATGTCCACGTGGGAATCAGCTCGGGTACGATCATTGCCGCTCCGTTAAAAGATAGCGGGAGCCCGATGCTCTTAATCAGCGGCGAACCAATCGAGCTAGCCCGCAGGTTCTGTGCGGCAAACCATCCGTATGGATCAAAGATTCTGATTTGCACGCGCACCTTTGATCTTGCGAGCAAGGCAATCGTCGCGCGTCCGATCGATTTTGTGAAAGGCTTGAATTCAGAGGATCGACATGAAATTTACGAGCCGCTTTGGCTCACAGCCGAAGCCAAACCAGAACATATCGCGCGTCGGGATTCGTTCTGGAGTGGAGTCGTTCTGTATCGAGAAAAACGTTGGGCAGAAGCATATGCCGAGTTTCAGAAGGCGCGGGGTTCGGATGGGGAGGAAGATCCTCCATTGCAATTCTATTTGCGCCGGCTGGCGCCGCTTGCTCTGCACTTG
>QHOD01000216.1 GCA_003218615.1 Verrucomicrobiota bacterium | reverse complement strand
CCGCGATCTCGGTTAGCGCGATATCGGCTTCGTGCAGCCCGGGAACAAACTCCACCAGCGGACGGTGTCCGAGCAAAAGCTGTCGCACCCGGCGTGAGACCATGTTGACCAAGATTTGTTGATTAGTGATTACTTCGGAGGCGGCTTTAACAAGATCGGCTTTCATAATTAATCTTTCGCTTGTCGCTCGTCACCCGTCACTTATCACTTCGGTAAAAGCGCTGACGAAGAAATTAACTCCCCAAACAGTCTGGAACTTAAGGTTGCTGTTTCAGGAAGTTGGTATCAGAGAAACTTCCCCACTATCGCCCAAAACCGGCAGAGCACAACGGTAGTCTCGTTGATTTTTGACTTGTTTCCTACTTCCTACTTTCCTTAGGCCCCAGATACCGCATCCGGTTCGTTCTGCCCGGGTCGTCAGAATCTGGTCGCTCCTCGATCAGTTCCTCTGCCGGCACAGTATGAAAGGAAACCACCACCCAATCAGGGCCCTCCGGCACCACGACTTGATGCCAGACGTTTCGAGGAATCGAAATCCATCGCCGTTCAAGCGGTGCGTCCGGCTCACTGACCAAAAGATTCGATCGCCACTGGCCCTCGCCGCCGTCCGCCGGTCCGGATCGGACTTGCAAATCTCCAGCCGCTTCGAACGACATCATCCGTTGATGACTATTCGGATGGCGTTCCGCTCCTGTGGTCGCGCCTCCGCGCAGGACGAAAACCCAGCTGGAGCGAATCCCCGGCGGCAACGCGCGACCGTAAATCGTTAACGGAATCGGCTCCCAAGTCATCTGCGCCTTCCTGTTTCGCGTCAACTCCGTGCGAACGCGCTCGACAATCGGGTGAATCTGCGCACGGATTTCCTCCGACCCGACAATCGCGTCCAGCGCTTTCAACAATGATCTCTCTTTCGCCGTCATGTCCTGTTTTAAAAAAGCCAGTTAATCCTGTTCATCCTGTCTAAAGATCTTTCCGCGATCCGCAACACGGCATACGGCGACGCCGCCAGGTGGGCTGATCCGAGCCGAGCGATCCGGGAGTAGCCGAGATACAATCCGCATTCCGCACTTCGCATTCTGAAGCTCTCGTTTCTGCCCTCCTCTTATTCTTGGAAAAAAAAACCTCGATACGCGGACGGGAACCGCCTAGAAAGCTCAGCCATGATCAAAAAGCTTTTTGTCGTTGCACCAGCGATTTGGTGTGTTGTAACGGGCGCGCTCAACGCCAACGCGGGCGTCGCCGTGATGCGTCCGTCCAACGAGATGACAATTTCCAACGTTCCGTACGAAAGAGGCGCGTGGGAAGTCCAGTTGCTGGCGGGCGCGTTCTGGGACGCTGGCGGCAATCAGACCCGATTTGACTACGCGCTGCAGAGCCTGCGCCTGGGTTATGTGGTCACAGACCTGACGGGCGGCGGGTTGTTCCGAGGCGACCTCGAGTTCCTGCTGGAACCAATGGGCGGCCAGTTCTTCGAAGGTCCGGCTAGCTATCTCATCGGCGGGAATCTCCTCGTCCGCTGGAACTTCGTGCACGGTCCCAATCCGAAATGGGTGCCCTACATCCAGACTGGGGCCGGCGGTCTTTACCATGATGCCGACACCGACGCTCAAGATGTTCTCGGCAGCAACATTGAAGCGATGCTGGTTGACAGCCTCGGGCTTCGCTATCACCTCAATGCAAACTGGACCGTCGTGGCGGAGGTCACCTATCGTCACATTTCCAACGCCGGCGCTACCGACCGCAACCGCGGGCTAAATTCGCTCGGCGGCCAGCTCGGCGTAAGCTATTTCTTCCACTAAAATCGCCTCATTAAGGCTGTTATTGCGACAGTCCTTGCAGAAATCTGCAACACGGCGTGGCTCCACATCTTTAGCCTTATGAAAGTTCTGCCTGTCATCATTTTCGCAACCGCGCTCGCCCATGCCGCAGATGCACCGATCACCCAGGACGAGCTCGTCCATCGCACCCAAGAGCTTTACGACGCCATCGTGCCGGGAGACCAGGCGCCTTGGAAAAAATATTTCGCCGACGACTGCATCTTCTCCGACGAAAAAGGCCGGACCTTCGATAAAGCCAAGCTCATCGCCGACATCACGTCGCTTCCCGCTGGTTATTCCGGCAGCATCAAAGTCAACAATGTCCAAAGCCGGATCATCAACGACACCGCCGTGCTGAGCTATGATCTCGACGAAACCGAAACCATCTTCGGCCAGAATCTAAGGGCGCGTTATCACGTCACCGACACCTGGCTGCGGCGGAGCGGCGAATGGAGCGACCGGGATGAGCGACATGGCCGGCAAAGCCGCAAGGGTGCGCGGTCGAGCGACGCGGGAGCGACCGAGATACAATGGAAAATCATCGCCAGCCAGGCGCACCGTTATTACGAAGACCCGGCCATAGGAAAGATCGATCCGAAAAAATTCGGCGACTTCGTCGGCATTTATGAGCTCGCGCCCGATCAAACAAGATCGGTTACGGCCGAGGGCGGAAACTTATTTGTCGAACGCAAAGGCAAAAGGGAACAACTCAACAAAAAGGAACAACTGTTCCCCGAAACTTCCGATCTCTTTTTCCGCAAAGGTGTCGAAGGCCGGATCCTCTTCCGTTACGACGCCCACGGCAAGGTCGACGCCCTGATTGATAGGCGGAATAACGAGGATGTCGTGTGGGCCAAGAAAAGATAGCAGACCGGCCTGGTCGCCGTGGCGACCGAAACAACGAAGACGTAGTCTGGCGCAAGACGAAATAAAATTTCCGGGTCGCGCTTCTTCCTCCTAATTCTGCTTTCCTCGCTGCGCCGCCCGCGCTATTCCCTTCGGCGCGCCGACGCGAAAAGTCGTAAAGTTAGACGGCTGAAGGATTGTGGCGATCGAGCGCGCCTCGACTCCCTGGCGCCTAAAACAGAAAAGCCGCCGAGGCATTCGTGCGCCCGGCGGCTTCTCTTAAATATCTGTCCGCTGATCTCGGATCTCTGTCCTCGGTCCTCTGGCTTAACTCATCCCGAGAGAATTGAGCGTCGGTTCGTCGATCGCTGCCGTCTGCGTGAGCCCTTGATCAGCCTGATAGTCGGCAAGCGCCTGCCGGGTCAATGGCCCGAGCAATCCATCCACCTCGCCTTGGTAATATCCCATCTGCTGCAGCTCAGTTTGGACGTCCGCAATCACTCGGTCCGGCGGCTCAGCACGTTGACCCACATAGATCGGTCCATCGTAAGCATAATACTCGGCCGCAGGACTGTAACCCCATGCCGGGAACCAGTAGCCGGCATTCCAGAAGTAATAACCGCCACCGATCAGCTCCACGCGGTTGTAATGCGAGTGATACCAACCCTGGTCGTGCCGTTCCGGATGATACGAGCGGAATGCCTGGTATTGCGTGCCCTGCCACTGATCGCTTCCTTGGATCCGATAATTCTGGTTGAAGGTAACCGGCGGAACCTTGTCCGGCCTTGGCTGGGCGCGGAAATTCGCGTGCTGTTGTTTGATCTGCTGCGCCTGCTGCTTGACCTGCTGCACCTTCTGCGGGTCGGCCTTCTTTGTCCCGCCCGCCACGTTAGTCCGGGTGTTTTGCTGGCCGGCTGTCGAAACTGACGGAGCGGCAGTAGCCGCCGCCGTTGCTGGGGAAGCACTGGGCGATGCCTTGGCGTTTGCGGCAGGCGTCTTCATTCCTTTCCTGCGCTGCTGCGCCTGCTCCTTCGCGCCGGGCGACGCACTGGCTGCCGGTTGACCGGAAACATTCGTTTCCGTCGCGGGGGCAGTCGCAGATTCCTGGGTCGCTCGAGCCTTCCGGCCTTTTCCTGCACCGGGCTCAGTCGTAGCTCCGCCGGTTTGTTCACCGGAAACATTCGTTCCCGGGGCGGTCGCAGATTCTTGACTCGCTCGAGTTTTTCGGCCCTTTCCTGCACCGGGCTCATTCGTGGCTCCGGGCTCAGTCGTCGCGCCGCGTTCCTTCATCGCTCCGCGCGGCTTCGCGGCCTCAGGCTTCGCCGCGTTTGCCCCGGGCATCGCTTGGGCCCTGGTAAGATTTTTCATAATAATAATGTTTAGTCGTTGAATGTGCGCGATCTATTCAGGCCCTTCCTGTAATTTCCCCCACCCGCGTGAGGCAAACGCCTTTTACGCGGCATCGATCGCCTAGAGGTATATCGTGCCAGCGCACCCATCCGGTTTCCCGCGAACAAAATTATTGCCGATACGAGGTGTTGCTTTCCCGGCGCTTAGCCGGATAAAACGGACCGCTCTGCTCCGCGCGACGGAAAAACTTTCCGGTTGGCACTCGCTAGCTGCAACAAAAGCGCCCCGCATCAGCGGAGCGCTTTTGTTTGGCGCAGCGGCTGCGCTAATCAACTTCAACAAAGTCCGGATCGCCTGCGCAGATCACGCGTTCCGTGTAGACAAAGCCGTCCACGTCAACCGCGACCCAGCAGCCGTCCACGAAAACGAAGTACGAGTTCCCGATCAACCGGAAATGGTTCTCACCAAATCGTTGGGCGAAGAACTCTTTCGGATGCCGCCCTAGACTGAACACTTCGCTATGACGCGACCTGAACTCTTGCTTGTTCACCGTCGTCGTCTGATTCGTGTTCGTCACGTTCGTCTGGCCCGTGCTGGAACGTGCCCCAGGTTCATTCCTGTTTACGTCCGGAGCGCGACCCTTAACGTTCGTCTGTCCACGAACGTTTGTGCCCGTTTCAGGTTTTGCCTGCGCCTTAGTCGCCTCCTGACCGGGACGCATCTTCTTTCCTTTCGTCGGCGCAGTAGTTTGCGTTTCTTTCGTCTGCCCCTGCGTCTGTTGTGGCTCCGCTTGCTGGCCTAGCGCCATGAGCGGTAACCCCAATATCACTGTCATTGTTAGTATCCTCATTATTCCCCTTTCTCCCTATTAATTCGTATCACCCAAAAATTTTGGACGTTTACGACGACCTTTTCCGCACTCCCCAATCCGCATTCCGCAATTCTGCCGTCTCTCAACTCTCAACTCTTCCCTCAGGTCCCTGACATCCTTGGCTCGCCGTAATCAATGAAGACGGCTGACCTCTGACGTCTGACTTCTGCGCTTTAAGCGCTTCTCACCGGGAAAAGTTTCGGTTAGGGTTTCGCCTCACAAATGGCTTCGTTGGTATCCAAGAGGGTAATCGTCTTGAAACCGGAAAACGTTGCGCAGCTCGTCTTCTTCATCCGCGGTGAAAAGGTGATGTTCGACGCCGACCTCGCGATGCTCTACGGGGTGGAAGTGCGCAGCTTGAATCAAGCGGTGGCCCGGAATCGCAAGCGGTTTCCGGCCGATTTCGCGTTTCAACTTACCGATGATGAACTCGCTGCTTTGAGATCACAAATTGTGATCTCAAAGTCCCCAACTTCTTGGGCTAGTTCCCGTTTGAGATCACAGATTGTGACCTTTACCTGTCTTACGCCTTTACTGAACAAGGAGTCGCCAT
>QHOD01000215.1 GCA_003218615.1 Verrucomicrobiota bacterium | reverse complement strand
CACGTGTTGCGCGATCATCGCATGCATGAACAATTCATTGGGCCGCGATATTTGATCTATGTCGCCGCGCTCGAAATGCATCCGCTCGATACCGAAAATCGCATTGATGAGTTGCGAAACACGCAGGGCATTGGTTACTGCAACATCACCAAATGCTGCACTAAAGTTTGCCCCGAGAGTATTCGGATTACCGATAATGGAATTATTCCTTTAAAGGAGCGGGTGGTGGATGAGTTTTATGATCCGCTTGGATCAGTTTGGAAGTGGCTAAAGAAGAAATTCGATTGATAAACATCCAGCGCGGTGAAGAGCCGTGATAAGATTGACAACTGAATGTCTGAACTAAAGGCGCTCCACAAAGAAGCCATTCCCGCCGCGCTTGAGAAGGCGACGCGATATCGACTGCTGAATGAGCCTGCCGAGGCGGAGAGCATTTGCCTCGATGTGTTGAAAGCCGATCCAGAAAATCAGGAGGCAATCATCACGCTGCTGCTCGCGTTAACTGATCGCTTCACAAAGGGCTACGGGGTGAGTGACACGCAGATCAAGCAGCTGCTCGGGCGGATTCGCAGCGACTACGGGCGCGCTTACTATTCCGGAATCTTTGCCGAGCGACGCGCCAAAACAAAGCTGACCCAAAATACACCAGGATGTCGGTTTCAGGCCTACGATCTTTTTCGCGAGGCGATGAATTGGTTTGAAAAAGCGGAATCAATTCGCCCATCCGGCAATGATGACGCCTTGCTACGTTGGAACACCTGCGCTCGAATTATTGAGCGAAACAAGCTCGTCCCACGGGAGGAGGAAGAGCCAATCGAGTTTCCGTTGGAGTAGTTGAAGTCGCTTCGCTATGCGAAGCGGACAGCTAACTTTGCCGAACAGTGCGATAGCTCGAGCATCCGCATGAAAACAATTCCAAACGAATTTACCCGCTTCGCACACGATGGCTGGCAGCGTGTAGCAGATAAGTACGACTCCGTCTGGTCACGGGTGACGCGGCAATTCATTCCTTATCTGATTGATGCTGCTGGCGTTTTGGCCGGAATGCCGGTGTTGGATGTTGCGTGCGGACCCGGATATGTCTCTGCCGCCGTCAAGAAGCTGGGAGCGAACCCAACGGGTATCGATTTCTCGAAGAAAATGGTTGAGATCGCCACGAAAATGTTTCCCGGAATTACGTTTCGCGAAGGCGACGCACAAGAACTGCCAGTCCGTGATGCAAGCTATGATCGGGTCCTGATGAATTTTGGTCTGCTCCATCTCTCGCAGCCAGAGAGAGCATGCGCGGAAGCATTTCGCGTTTTGCGATCGGGAGGAAAGTTTGGCTTCACTATCTGGGCGGAACCACACGAAAATCCCGGCGGCAAAATTGTGAATGACGCCATCGAAGCGCATGCAGATCTGAATGTCGAAATGCCGGAGGGTCCATCGAAGTTTTTATATGCCGACAAGGAAAAATGCCGAAAAATCCTGGAACGCGACGGCTTCGACGGCAAGTCAGTGGTCTTCGAAACGGATTTAGTGGAATGGAATGTTCCGACGCCATACTACCTGTTTGAAGCCGAGCGCGACGCCGGAGTTCGCACGGCCGGTCTCCTTGCGCGCCAGTCATCCGACAGGCTCGACGCGATCAGACGAGCCATTGAAGATGGCGTGGGGCGCTACGCAAAACGCGATGGATTTGCCATTCCGATGGCCGCGCACGTTATCGTCGCATCGAAATGCATGTAACACAGGCTTCCAGCTTGTTCCCTCAGGCAGGATGCCTGAGTTACACGATTGCGCCGCCGCAGCTTGAGCCCGCCCCCGCCGTGCAACCAAAACAATGATCGCCGGTCATGATCTCGCGATTATCGATTTTAGCCGGATCAACGTCCCACAGAAAGAATGGTTTGCCGTTTTCCCATTGCATGTCGAGCTGCTGATTGAAATCACAGTCGTAAACTTGGCCGCGCCATCCAACGCTGATCGTGTTGCGGCACATCAGCCCATCGATCGTGGTCGGATTAAAATTGTCGATCAGGAGCTGCATGTATTCTTCAAGCTTGTTGCTGTGCCGCAGATAAGCGGCAAAGCGCCCAATGGGGAGATTGGTAATGGCGTAAAGCTTATTGAACACTATGCCGAAGTGCGAAAAGAGCTCGCGCTTGAAATCGGTCTCCATCTCGGCTTGGGGGCCGGGCAAGAACGCTCCGACGGGGTTGTAAACCAGATGCAGCGGAAGCTCGGCAACCTTGCCATACCCTAGCGAATTCAAAAGTTGCAATGCCTTGATGCTCCCGTCGAACACGCCTTCGCCGCGTTGCGCGTTTACGTTTTCCGCCGAGTAGCATGGCATCGAGGCAATGATCTCGACTTTGTACGTGGCGAGAAATTCCGGCAGATCCTCGTATCCGGGCTCGAGCAAAATCGTGAGATTGCAACGATCGATCACATGGCGCGGTGGCGTGAGCGCTTTCACCCGTTTGATGAAATAGCGAAAATCGGGAATCATTTCCGGCGCGCCACCGGTAAGATCGGCAATCGGTATCTCGGTCTTTGTCAGCCAATCGATAATCCGATCGACGGTCTGGCGTGTCATGATTTCCCTGCGCTTTGGTCCAGCGTTCACATGGCAATGTGTGCAGGTGAGATTGCAGAGCTTACCCAGGTTGACCTGAAGAATTTCTGGACTAGCGCGACGGAGCAAGATCGAATGCTCGGTAAGTTTTTGCGCAAACCTATTCATCCTATGCGAAATCAACAGCAACTGCCGCCATCGCGGCACTTGCTTTTTGCTTCCGTCGTCACGTCGTAGTCCTGGCCTTTGGTTTCTTTCGGATGTCGCAGAGCAGTGCGCGAGCAGTCGAATGGCTTCGCGTCGGCCAACGGTACATCGACCAGCGGATCGACGAATTCGAAAAACTCACGATACGGCGCTTTCTTGTAAAGATTGTAGGTCTTATCGCAAACTGCGTAACGCCTGCCCCGCTCCAATCGGTGATTGTCGTCATCGAGCACTTCTTTGAACGGCCCGCGATAAATCACCGCCTGATTGCGCTCGAAACATTCGCCCTGTTTTCCCTTAAATGCTTCAATCGTGACAGAACGAAATTCGATTCCTTGCACTGTGCGCCACGGCTGAGAAGCGCGTTTCAAGATTTGGATTCCATAAAAGCCGGCATTCTCGAACGCGGCGAGAAAGCTGTCTTCGGTCAGGGCGCCGGAAATGCAACCGCTCCAGAGGTCCGGATCGTTTTGCATTTCCTGGGGAACTTCTTCATCGCTCACGATGTCACAGATCACTGCGCGCCCGCCTTTTTTCAGCACGCGGAACATCTCGTCGAAGAGTTGCCGTTTCGATTTCGGCTCGACCAGATTGAGCACGCAGCTTGAGACTACGACGTCAATGGAATCGCTTCCGACCAGCGGACGTTTGACGCGCAATTCTCCAGCAAGCTCGTCGGCTGCGAGAAACGATGCTGCGTCTGTGATCGGACCGCTTTTTAGCTCTCGATCTAACAATTCGAGATCGAGCGCCAGATCCTGGATGCGGCCTTTGCGGAATTCCACGTTGGCGTAACCGATGCGTTCGGCGACAATCGGCGCGTTACGGCGTGCGACCTCGAGCATTTCGTCGGTCATATCGACCCCGATCACTTTCCCCTTTGGGCCGACAATTTGTGCGGCGATGAAGCAGATTTTTCCCGTGCCGCTGCCTAGATCGACAATCGTTTCGCCCTCGCGCAGATAACGCGATGGATCGCCGCAACCGTAATCGCGCTCGATTACTTCCCGCGGAATGACGCTGAGATATGCCGATTCATAATCAACCGGACAACAAAGTTTATCCGCGCGTTCTTTGGCGCCAATGGCATATCGCTGCCTGACGATGGTTTCAGTACCCTGAGACTTAATCATATTTTGATGCAAACGTTTAACAGATCGTTCTATTCCTGAAAAGCCTGCATGGGGCGTCCGCAGAGCCTGCCCTGAGCCTGTCGAATGGTCGAATTTGAGGATTGCTCGATGCTATCGAACTTCTGTCTCTGCCTTCAACGCATCGCGTGCGATCTTCGTTACCCAGATTGTTACGATAATTGTGGCGGCGAGACCGATGCTTATAAACGTCCAATATTGCCAACCATGTTTCACGACTTCGCCGCCTGCCGCTGCGGAGACAGCAGCTTTGCCAGCGACGCCGATGTAAACGTAAAAAAACGTGCCGGGCATCATGCCGATCCAGCTCGCGAGCAC
>QHOD01000214.1 GCA_003218615.1 Verrucomicrobiota bacterium | reverse complement strand
TTGGGACTTGGAATTTCTCTGGATGTTGGAGCTTGGGATTTGGAGCTTTGAAAAATTGATCGCGAACGCCTCGCAGCTATCCGAGCTGCTCGAGAAAATCGAAGCGGTTGATCGCGTGGCAGTCGATACGGAGGCTGATAGCCTTCATTGTTATCGAGAGAAACTTTGTCTGCTCCAAATCAGTCTGCCGGGGCGCGATTCCGTCATCGACCCTTTGGCGGATGTCGATCTTGCGCCGTTGCGGGCTACGCTGGAACGCAAGGAAATTGTTTTGCACGGCGCCGACTACGACCTGCGAATGCTTCGCCGCGGTTTTAACTTCGTTGCGCGCAGAATTTTTGACACGCTGATCGCTTCACGTCTGCTTGGCGTTCGTGAATTCAGTCTGGCTGCGTTGGTAAAACGCTACTTCGGTGTCGAGCTGCCGAAAGGTTCGCAAAAGGCGAATTGGGCGCGGCGTCCGCTGCCTGCGCGAATGCTCGCGTATGCGATAAATGACACACATTACCTATTACCGCTGGCCGACCGCCTGGAGTCGGAGTTGCGAGAGCGTGACCGGTTCGATTGGTTGCGGCAGTCCTGTCAAAGCGCAATCGAGCAGGCGGCGATGGAACGGATTCGCGACGACGATGAACTTTGGCGTATTCGGGGCTCTGGCTCAGTGCGTGGCCTTGAGGCGGCAGTCCTGCGCGCGCTTTGGCAATGGCGAGAGAAAGAAGCGGGAGCAGCAGATCGACCGCCATTTCATATTTTGCAAAATCACGAGTTGCTGAATGCGGCCCTAAGTTTCGCCTCGGGAAGCACTCCTGATTACAGACATTTTTCGTCGCGTCGGCGCCAGGCATTTCGAGAAGCGGCACAGACCGCATTGCGATTGCCTGAATCAGAGTGGCCAGTCTTGCGGCGCCGTTTTGGAACGCGACCGAGTCACGAGACGATTCGTCGCGCCGAAGAACTGCGGCGCCGACGTGATCGGGCAGCCACGGAACTCGATCTGGAGCCATCATTCATCGCATCGCGCAGTACGCTCGAAGCAATCGCTGCGGACCAAACGCGCGCGACAACTTTACTCGTCCCGTGGCAATGCGAATTGCTCAGCAGTTCGCGGTAGGCTCGCAGCGGTCGCGACCGCCCAGCGACGAAAAAATTTAGTGTTTAGCGCGTAAAAAGGCTTGACCTAACAGAAGCCAAACCTCAAAAAGCGCGCCAGCGATGCACGTGAACCGGCAGCTTCTGCTTCCTTTTCTTGCTCTGGTAATCATGACGTGGTCGCTTGCGAGCTGGCCTCCGAGCGTGCGCGGCTCGCTGTCGCCCGATGAAGCCCGCGTCACGCGAGTAAACAATTACGTGCAGTTGCTGCATTCGATGCGCGCGCCGCGCCAAGCGTCGTTGAACGAAATCATCGACGAAGAAACGATCGTGCGAACGGGCAAAACCCCCTCGCGGGCTGAGCTAATCTTCGACGAAACGGTTGTGCGGCTCGCAGCCAATACCGCCTTCAGTCACAAAAACGGGACGCACGATTTAAACCTGGGTGAGGGCGCGGCGCTGGTTCAAGCTCCGAAGAGCGCGAATGGCGCGACAATTCACGCAGCTAGCGTCGCGGCCGCGGTGACGGGGACAACAGTGATGATCGAATATCATCCGGGCGTTTGTAAATTCCTGGTGTTGGAAGGTACCGCTCGATTGTATCGTCCGGGCCATCTTGGCGATTCGGTCTTGGTTCAGGCCGGCCAGATGGTGATCGGCAATCCGAACGCGGCGGTGAGCGATCCGGTGGACTTCGATATCGCCCGTTTTGTAAAAACGAGCCGATTCATTGCCGGGCTTCCGCCGCTGCGCAGCGAAAGCTCCATGGCGTTCGAAGCACAACAACAGCAGCGCGAGAAGTCGAAAAAGACTTTGATCGAAACCAACCTTGTCATCTTTGGTGGGGGAACGCGCGTGTTGCTTGTCGGCCAAGCGCAGACCAACGCAGCTGGCCGGACAACTGCCACACCGGCGACGCCGCATCCAATACCAAGCCCAACTCAAGCAGCGAGCGGCGCATCACACTAACAATAAATATGAAAAAATCTTTACCGAAAACTTTTAGCAGCAGATCGATCGCACTGTGTTCGATCTTCTTGTCTTTCGTTGCCGCATCACGATTGGCAGCCGCTGCGCCATTGCAAGAAGCCCGCGTCTCCCAGGTAATTCAGGACGTGCGATTGTTGGAGGAAAATGCCGCGCCTCGTCCCGCGGTCGTGAATGATAAAGTCACATTGAGGAGAGCAGTGCGCACAGGGGTGGAATCGCGCGCCGAACTGACTTTCGCTGATCTCACCATAACGCGGCTTGGCGCGAACACGATTTTCAGTCTTGAAGCAGGGACTCGTGAAGTAGAGCTGACGAAGGGCACGATCCTTATCGAGGTGCCGTCCAAAGCTGCCCCGGTAAAGGCCAGCACAGCAGCTGTCACCGTTGCCGTTATGGGCGGGACGGCTCTTTTAGGGACGGGTCCACCAATAAAATTTATGGTCCTCGAAGGGACCGGCACCATGTATCCCAAGGGTCGCCCTGAAAAGGCGGTGACTGTGCATGGTGGCGAAATGGTGATGATGACCGCAGACGGACACATCACGCAGCCGACAGAATTTGATGTGAAACTGGTCTTGGAAACATCGCATCTGATTGTTGATTTTCCGCCGCTCGTGAACTTGCCGTTGATCCTAATGGTGATGAATCAGCAGCTCGCAGAGCAAGCAGTTCTGACTGTCAACCCGCTTCCTTCCAAGAGCCTGTTGGACGTAATCGACGTAACCGATCAAAACGCTAATGCGAACCCGGTCGTTCTTGCAGCTAAAACGTCCACTCCAACTCCGACACCAACACCTACGGCCACACCCACCCCGACGCCAACACCCACGCCCACCCCAACGCCGACTCCCAGCAAGTTTGGGCCACCATCGGTAATTGCTTCGCCAGTTCCTTACCTGATCACTTCTGGAACAGTAATTAGGACGGACACGTCGATCACGACGAATAGCGTGACTGCTTTCGGCAAAATCTATCGCGGCCCAACTGATGATGGTGCTTTCACGCTGTGGGCTTTCGGTTCGACGTCCCCCTTCGATACAGCGCTGAAGATCGATACCGACTTTTTCGCCGACCCCAATAATCTGCCGATCGCCGTCTTTAAATTCCAGAGTCTATCGTTGATTGGTAATCCGACCATCGACCTCAGCAATGGCGGCGTAACAAAGCTTGGTCTGGTAGCCGTGGACGGAATCACCTCCGGCCCACCGGGTGGTACCTTAACCTTCGCCGGTCTCGATACGTTGGCTCTGGCTACGGTTAACGGTCCAATCAATCTCACGTCGGACATCTCATTCGATGGCTTAAGCGTCCTTGCGATGTACGCGCGCGGAGCCGGCTCGGACCTAACGATCGATTCTCCGATTTCCAACATCGGCGCTCTCAAGCTTGCCGCCGAAAATTCGATTCAGCTTACCAACCCCGGCACGATGAGCGTCGGCGGATTCGACGCCACCGCAGGAAACGATCTGACGCTGCAAATTGGCGGCTCGCTCCTGCTCAATGGCGCGGTGAAGTTAAACACACTGATTTTGCCAGGCACGACCCAAGCCAATGGAGCCAATCTCACGCTCAATCTTACGGGCGATTACACGAACAGTTCGACGGGCGACCTTTCGACTTTCCAACTCACGAACCAAGGGACGATCAATCAAAGTGGAAATATCTCTCTTGGTGTCAACGGCAATTTGAATTGCGCAAACGGAGTGCAGATCCTGGTCAACAACGAACTGGATAGTGGAGTTTCGGCGACGCACGGTGGAACGATTGGGGGCGACAGCTCGATAAGCGTCCGCGCCAGTACCGTGTCAACAGGGGGGTTCCTTGCTTTCCTACTCAACGAGAATGACCAGGGCGGAACCGGCACTGCTGGTGGACACATTGGCGGGACGGCTTCAATCGCAATCAATGTAAACGGCGCACTGACAGCCAACGCCAATAATCCGAATGTCGGTGTTGAGCCCGGCGCTTTCGAGCTCTTCATTGAGAACTATGGATTTGGTGACGGTTCGCCCGGCGGTTTCATTGGGTCTAACGCCTCGGTTAGCATCGCCGCCGCGAGCATTTCCAGCGCTGGGGATTTTGCTGTTGGTATCGCCAATGACGTTGGGGGAACGATCAGCGGTGCCGCCGGGCTGAATGTTACGGCTGGCAGTATGTCCGTTGATGAGTTTT
>QHOD01000213.1 GCA_003218615.1 Verrucomicrobiota bacterium | reverse complement strand
CGTCCGTCCACGCCAGCGCCGAACAGGATCTGTGTCTGCTCGTTTACGTGACGGCCGAGCTCCTGCATCAGAACCTCGACCTCGGATAATGTCATGCCGGGCCCGCCTGTCACATGAACCAGAATGCACGTCGCGTCGGCCAGCATTTGGCCACGGCCCATCAACGGATTCCTGAGCGCCTGAGTGAGAGCGTCGTGGGCACGATTATCGGAATCGGATTCACCGAACCCAAACAAGCAACGGCCGTTGCGACTACGCAACGCGGCAAGCAGATCATCAAAGCCGATGCGAACGAGTCCCGGCCGTTGAATCAGGTTCACGATCGAACGAACGCTTTGGCTGACCATGATGTCCGCCGTGGCAAAGGCCTGATGAATTCCTGCCTTGGCAGGAACCATGTCGCCCATCTGATCGTTTTCGAAGCAGATCACCGTGTTCGCCACTTGGTTGAGCCGGGCAAGCGCCTCCCGCGCCTGGGCGGCGCGGCGTTTTCCCTCGAAGCTAAAGGGAAGGGTGACGAACGCGACGACCAACGAGCCAGCTTCACGGGCGAGCTGTGCGACATATGGGGCGGCGCCCGAGCCGGTGCCGCCACCGAGCCCTGCGCAAATGAAAATCATTCGGGCGTCGGCCAGCGCTTCGCGGATTTCGCCGGCCGACTCTGCGGCTGCTTGATAGCCCAGCTCCGGGTCGCCGCCCGCGCCCAAACCACGAGTCATCGCGCGACCGAGCTGCACTTTGTGCGCCGCCACCGAACTCGCCAGCGATTGCACATCGGTATTGATCGCAACCATCTCGGCTTTCTCCAAGCCATCGAGGACGATTCGATCGAGCGCATTGGAACCGGCGCCGCCGACGCTTACAACTTTGATCGGAATCAATTCCTCTTCGCGTTCGGGCAGATTGTAATTCTTGCTGAGTTGAATCATATCGATCTCTCCGTTGTCGATCTTGCCGTCATCGCCTGCCAGTGAAAATTTTGCCGAAAATGCCGCGGATTCCGCGCCGTGGCCGATCTGATTGCACACTCTGGGCGTATTTGATTAGACCGATTGCGGTGGAAAGCTGCGGGTTCTCAGACGCAGAAGTGAGTCCGGCCATGGTTTGCGCGTGCGCTACGTGCGCGGGCATTTCGAAAACTTCTTCCGCGAGATGATCGATGCCATTGAGAAGACTGCATCCCCCCGTGATAAATACGCCGGCCCCGAGATAATTGAGGAATGGTTCCTCCTCGAGTCCGCGCTTGAGGAGGTCGAAAGCCTCCCGCACTCGCAAGTGAATGATCGTGTTCAACGTCTCGCGCTCGATCTCCTTCCCGGCAAAACCGGAATCGTCCTTTAGCAAAATTGTTTCGCCAGGAAGGCAGTTGCCGAGGGTGCAGCTGCCTTCCTCGATTTTTAATTTCTCAGAGCGCGCCATTGGGATGCGCAGACCCATTGAAATGTCATTGGTTATATGGTCGCCGCCTATCCCGAGGCAACCGCTTTGCTTGACCGCGCCATCAACATATAAAATGTAGTCGGTTGTTCCGCCTCCCATATCGATCACGAGCGCGCCGAGATCTTTTTGATGCTGAGTGAGGACCACTTGCGCGGAAGCAAGCGCGCCGAAAACGACATCTTCGACTTCCAGCGGCAGCTCTTTTACGCATCGAATACTGTTTTGAATGCGCGTGCGTACGCCGTGAATGATGTGAAAGTCGGCCTCCAGTCTTTGCCCGAGCATCCCGACCGGGCTGAGCACGCCGTCCTGTCCATCGACATGATAATGCTGAATGATGGAATGCAGGAAAGCGTTTTGTGCAGGGATGCTTACCTCGCGCGCGTTGATTTTTACATCCTCGACGTCCTGCTCATCAATCTCATCGCGGTCTTCGGGCAGCGTCACACAGCCGCGGTTATTGAAGCTTTGAAGGTGCGATCCGGCGACGGCGACGAAAACGCTCCGAATCATGACGTCGCTTTTCTGTTCGGCATCGACCACTGCTTCGTGCACACATTTCATCGCCGTCTCAAAATCGACAATCTCCCCTTTGCGCACGCCGCGCGATGGCGTCTGGCCGACACCGAGAATTTTGATCGTGCCATCGGGCCGGCTTTCTCCGACGACCACACAGATTTTGGATGTGCCAATCTCGAGCCCAACCGTCAAATTATTGCTCGCCATTGTTATCAGTCCTTTCTCTGCCGTTGGATCGGAGTTGCTTTGGCGTCGCACGGCTGTGTGCTTTCGACGGCGGCGCTGTGGCTTTTGCCGACGAATGCACCGGGATTGCTTTCAAAATCCGCGGTTCGACAGGTGGCTCGATCGTGTCGTTGATGACTGCGGCTGGAGGTCTGGTGAAGGTCACGGGGATATTTCGTTGCACCAGCAAGTTCACCGTCTCCAGTTCCTGCTTTGAATCATCAGAATAAACAAGAAATTGTTCCAGCCGTTGTAATTGTTGCTCGAGATCATTTAAGCCAAACGTGATGCGTGTGTGATTTTTGTCCGTCACCAGCAGGCAATAACCTTTGGAAACATCAATGTCGCGAATCTGGAAGCGCGTCTGCATGAAACTGCGCACGCTTAAACGCAGCAGCTCCAGCGCCGTTTTGGCCTCAGAGGATTCGACGATTTTTCCCGCCTCGAGCGATTCACTCGAGCATCCTAAAATGAGCGGCAATCCCAGATATTCTGGCAACAACTTCTTTTGTTTCATCAAAACACCTCGCGCGTCCACAAGAAAAGCAGCATCGGAGACAAATGGGTCGGAAAATTCTTTCTCACTTGTAAGCCACGCGACCGGCTTTCGTTCGACCACTCGAATGTCGATTTCGCCCGACAGTTTGCGCACCACCTGCACGTCGTCGACTTGCGGCAGCTGCTGTATGCGATCATGGACACGCGCCAGATTTATTTTGAAAATGTTTTCGCCTTCATGCAGGTCGGCCACTTCCACGATCTGGTCGCGTTGCAAGGTGCCGTCCGTCTGCACCTCGATCGTTTTTAGCTGATACTCCGGATTCTCGAAGAAAAAGCGCTTCGCACCTTCGAGCGCACCGAGATAAACGGCAACGCAGAATCCAGCCACTAATACGAGCTTGGAAAGAGCAACCAGAACCTTGCGATTGCGGTGCTGCGTCACTTTGCGAGAGCGCACTTTCACATCGAGCAGGTGTTGTTGACGGCGCTGGCGCAAATTGGATATGCGTCGGTTACGCGGACGTGGACGTTTTTGAGCAGCTGTCATTGGCGGGCGCCTTTCATTCTGGCGCGGGAAAGTTCAATGATGCGCACGCAAAGATCGACATAGCCGATGCCGGCGGCCGCAGCGGCCTCGGGCAGCAGACTCGCCTCGGTCATTCCGGGGATGGTGTTGATCTCCAGCACAAACGGCTGGCCGGTCTCCGATAAAATCACGTCGACACGCGAATAAACCTGCAAGCCGAGAGCGCGACACGCACGCAATGCCAATTCTTGAATTTCCTTTGTTTTGTCGGGATCGATCAACGCCGGGCAAACATGCTTGGCTCCTCCGCCTGCTTGCGGATTCAGGAAGGGATACTTATTGGTGAAATCGTAAAAGCCACCCTTCGGAATTATCTCGAGAATTGGCAAGGCCTGGTCACCGAGAATACCAATCGTCAATTCCCGGCCAGGCACAAATTTTTCGACCAGCAATTCATGATCGTATTTTGCCGCTTCGGCAATCGCTGGCTCGAGCTCGTCCATCTTTTTCACAATGCAAACGCCGACGGTTGAGCCTTGTCGCGGCGTTTTAATTACAAGTGGCAGTTCCATGCCGGGAGGCTGATGCACTCCGATGGTTTTCCACTCTGGAGTGCTTACGCCGTGCTGCCGGAATTTTTCCTTCGATCGGATTTTGTCGAAGGCCAGCCGGCTCCCTTGAATTCCTTCGCCGGTATAAGCGACGCTGCGATCCTCGAGAATTTTTTGTAGTTGGCCATCCTCGCCGAGAGTTCCATGGATGGTGATGAACGCCAGATCGACATCGCCGGGTAATCGGAAACTTTCATCTCGAACATCCACTTCCAGGACCTCAGCGCCTAACGAACGCAGCGCTTTCGCAACGCCGCGCGCAGTCGCGAGCGAAACTTCGCGTTCCGATCCGGGACCGCCCATCAGGACGGCGATTTTCCTGGGCAAAATGCCGGTGTTTTTCATGCCGGCTCCCCCACGATTTGCACTTCGGTTTCCAATTCAATCCCACGTTTGGCGCGGGCCGTCGCTTTGATTTT
>QHOD01000212.1 GCA_003218615.1 Verrucomicrobiota bacterium | reverse complement strand
AACTCTCGCGGCTTGCCTTTGTCATCGACGCGGTTCCAATCAAACACGCGGTAGGTGGTGTCGCTGTTCTGCTGAATCTCAACCAAAAGATTGCCCGCGCCGACTGCGTGGACGCGTCCAGCGGGAAGAAACATAGCATCGCCGGGCTTCACGCGAATTTTCTGAACGCAGTCTTCGACTGTTCCCTTATCCAAAGCACGCTTGAACTGCGCTCGTGTTATCGGTTCGCGCAGACCAAGAAAAAGTTCTGCGCCCGGATCAGCTCTGGCCACGTACCAGAATTCGGTCTTCGGTTCATCGGCGCGTTCGTCTGCGACTTTTTCCGAGGGATGAACTTGCAGAGAAAGTTTTTCCTCGGCGTCGAGAAGTTTCATCAACAAAGGAAAACGCCGCGAATCGGGCGCGTCCCCGAAGATTCGTTGTCGATCTTGCGTCCAAAGTTCGTGCAGCGTCTTCCCGCGCAGTGGCCCGTTTCGCACGACACTCTGTACTTCGGGACGATCGACTATCTCCCATGACTCGCCGATTTTGACATCCGGCGGCAACTTTTTCCCGAACTCCGATTCGAGACGGCGCCCGCCCCAGATTCTTTCCATGAAAATCGGTTCGAAGGTGAGGGGACTCGTGGGATTGAGCTTGAACATGGGATGCGGAAGAAACGTCCAACGCTCAACGTCCAACGTCCAACACGCAATTAAGAAGAACGCTGCAGCCTACGCTGCCATTGGACGTTGGGTGTTCGATGTTGGATGTTCGGCGTTTACTTCTGTCTAACCTGTGAATGAAGTCATTTCTTAAATACTGGCTGCCGGTTTTGATCTGGCTTTGCGTGATTTTTGTTGGCTCCACCGATGTTTTATCGGCCGAACAGACCTCGCGTTTTGTTGAGCCGTTTTTGCGCTGGTTAAAGCCGGACATTTCATCCGAGACGCTCGCGCAGATTCATTTTTTTGCTCGCAAGCTCGGGCACATCTTTGAATACGCCCTCCTCGCGATCTTCCTCTGGCGTGCGCTGCGCAGCGGAGCAAATCTGCGAGTGAAGATATCGATCTTGGTCATCGTGGTCTGGTTTGTGTGCGCGATTTTCGCCGCCACCGACGAATTTCATCAGTCGTTCATTCCGTCGCGGACCGCCTCGCCGAATGATGTGGTGATCGATATTTTTGGAGTAGTCATTGGCTTGACGATCTGCATGGGGTTCGCCCTGCGGATCAATCGAAAATCCGAAATCTAAAACCGAAAATCAGATGATGACCTGCCAAGCCGTAGTCTCGGGGCGCTGACGAGAAGTTCAATATTAGGCGCACCTGCGTTTCACTCCGGCGTGGCAGCCTCCGCTCTTCGCTGCGCTTCAAGCGAAGGCTGGGCCTGACTGGGCTCGAACCAGTGACCCTGCGCTTATCAAGCGCATGCTCTAACCAACTGAGCTACAGGCCCGTTTTGTGGAAGTGAACAGTGATCGGTGATCAGTGATCGGTCAAGGATCGACCTCGATTCGCTCGAAAGAAGCTCGGCTACAATTATCGCTTGATACGGAGTCTTTGCTCAGCGAGCGATTCACAATGGCATTTGAGAAATTCGAGGGGCCATGGAATGACGCGGAATTCTTGGGATGCCGAAATCTGTTTTGCGGCGACCGGCTCATTCTTGATCTCTTTGAGTATCTACAGACCGGTCCGGATGAGAATGTAAAAATAGGATCGGAGACGATTTCTGGAACTCACACCATTGGTTTGGCCGCATCCTCTCGAATTTGGCGTTTGACTTTCGAGCGGCCGTTTATGGTCAGAATGCGCGATCAGAACCTGAAATCGAAGCACCAGACGGAAAAGAATTTCCCTGGACGATGCTGCTTCTCGGAACAATCGGAGTGGATCAACGAGTTCGTGTTCGAACAGCGCCTGCGCTTGTTCACTCCTACTCATTACGTTTTCGATTTGATCGACAATTTCATTGAGATATTGGGAGATAGCTCGCCGACTATCGAAAAAATCGCTAACGAAATCAGCCCAGGCGAGTCGTAGAACTTCTTTGTTGAAGCCGAAAAGATGTCCGCCTACGCCAAGGCTACGGCGCGACAGCCCCGAAAGCTTTCGGGGTGGTCATAAATGCTTTTTCGTAAATGCCCGGCCAGATGCGGATTTTAGATACCGCTCAAATTGCGCTGCGCGAGGTCGATCAGAAAATGCGATGTAAGCTTTCAATCGCCATGGGCGCCATTTTGCCGTGTAAAGAACTCGGCCCGTGTTGTGGCTTCTGATTCGTTTACGCAGGTCGTCTGTCAGGCCAGTGTAGAATCGGTCCTCGTCGCGCTCACTCTGCAAAATATAGATGTAGAAAAACTTTCCCATGCTGGTCGCTGGCTTGCCGAGTCGTAGCTCGCGGCGTTGACGTTGCAAGGTTAAACGTGTCCGCCTTCGCCAAGGCTACGGCGCGACAGTCTTCGCTCCACTCTACGACGCGAGCGAAGACTGGAGGCAAGGGGATTCGAACCCCTGACTTCCAGCTTGCAAAGCTGGCGCTCTACCAACTGAGCTATGCCCCCGTACTAATGATTGCGAAATGTGGATTGTCGATTGGCGGTTGCAAGGAACAAAGCGTCGTGGGGGGATTGCTGCTCCAGGTGCCGGGCAACGATCCTATCCCGGTAACCTGTCGGCCAATACGTCTGCCTTCTCGATCTTCGGCGGTTGTGCCAGGAGTTCTGGCGCTTTTTCCATCAAGGCCTTGGCAACTTTTCCGGACAGGTGCGCGTCGCATCCGGCGTCATCGGGAAACGCATCGAAGATGGCGAAGGTAGTCGGGCCAAGTTTAATCCCGAACCAGGCGGTTGTTGCGGGCTCCTGTTGCACTAAACCCTGCGCATCGCGCAAAAACTTCGCGACTTCGTTTTCTTTGCCCGGTTTTGCCTCCAGTCTAACAAATAATGCTTTCGTGGTCATGTGGTGATCTCCTTGCGACTATTTTGCTGTCTCCCTCTGGAAATCGTATCGTTGTTTCGGTTTATGTCGAACCGAATCAGGTCCCAAAGCTACGCGCGTGCGAAGTCGTCTGAAGCAGGTTTTCTTCGTGCTCACCAAGAGATTCCTCACCTTCGCTCGGAACGACAGGGTCGATGAGAAAAACCGGATGACGATCTTGCGATTGTCATCCGGCTTTTAGTCGATGTGTGCAGCAAAGACTGAATTGTGCGTTATCGTCGTTTTCTCTGAGCCCCGGTTTCTTTCGATTCCGGAGTCTTCACGGCATATCCGCAGATGATCAATTGATTCACCCGCGGGTTTAGCCGTCGACCTAAGCACTTCGGGCAATTTCTAGTTTAGAATTTCTAACTTCGAATTTGCCGAAGGCGCTTTCTCCTTAGAAAGGAGGTGATCCAGCCGCAGGTTCCCCTACGGCTACCTTGTTACGACTTCATCCCAGTTACCGCTCATAGCGTAGAAGGCTGCTTCCCTTGCGGGTTAGCGCGCCGGCTTCGGCTACAAGCGACTTCCATGATGTGACGGGCGGTGTGTACAAGGCCCGGGAACGTATTCACGGCGCCGTAGCTGATGCGCCATTACTAGCGATTCCGGCTTCATGGAGTCGAGTTGCAGACTCCAATCCGAACTGGGCCCAGTTTTGAGAGATTTCCTCCACCTTGCGGTCTCGGATCATTCTGTACTGGGCATTGTAGTACGTGTGCAGCCCTGGCCGTAAGGGCCATACTGACTTGACGTCGTCCCCACCTTCCTCCCCGTTAAAGCGGGGCAGTCTGAACAGAGTGCTCGAGGCTCACGCCTCGGTGGCAACAGTTCACAGGGGTTGCGCTCGTTGCGGGACTTAACCCAACATCTCACGACACGAGCTGACGACAGCCATGCAGCACCTGTGCAAATTCTCTCTTTCGAGAGTCACGCGCTTTCACGCGCTTAGAGATGCATGTCAAGGCCAGGTAAGGTTCTTCGCGTTGCATCGAATTAAGCCACATACTCCACCGCTTGTGCGGGCCCCCGTCAATTTCTTTGAGTTTTAATCTTGCGACCGTACTCCCCAGGCGGCACGTTTAACGCGTTAGCTCCGGCGCAGAAGGGGTCGAATCCTCCCACACCAAACGTGCA
>QHOD01000015.1 GCA_003218615.1 Verrucomicrobiota bacterium | reverse complement strand
TTCGATCTCCTCCGGACTCAAGTTGGTGTCGCCGGTCCGAATCGTTACGGCCTGCATGGGCACGGCCACGACGTCCTTTACCATGTTCGTTTCGATGTCGGCCGTGCAACTTAGCCCCGGTTTCAATGTCACATCGTGATCGTCGATGCGAATTTTTACCTCAAAGTTGGTTACTTCCTCCTGCGTCCCCGCGCCCGTCGTCTTTCCCGTGTTCGCAATCTGATAAACGGTGCCGTGAAATTTTCGGTCACCGTACGCGTCGATCTTCACCTTGGCCTTGTCGTCGACTTTTACGTTTACGACGTCGTTCTCGTTCACATCCACGCGCGCTTCCATGTGGCCGAGATCGGCCACGCGCATCACTTCCGTTCCCGCGAATTGCCCCGTGGCTACGATGCGTTCGCCCAATTTACTGTTCAAAATCGTCACCGTTCCGTCGATCGGCGAATAAACCGTTGTCTTCGAAAGTTGTTCGCGGGCCTGACTCGAACTTGCTTGTGCACGTTCGATTTCGTGGAGCGAGCTTTCGTGGGTGTTTTTCGCGACGTCGTAAGCAGCCTGGGCGGCGTTGTATTCTTGAATAGAAATGGTTTTCTTCGCGAACATGTCGTCGGCGCGTCTAAGATCTTGCTCCGTCTTCATCATCGTCGCCTTTTGTTGAAGATTCG
Organism: Verrucomicrobiota bacterium; assembly: GCA_003218615.1. Classification (GTDB taxonomy): domain Bacteria; phylum Verrucomicrobiota; class Verrucomicrobiia; order Chthoniobacterales; family UBA10450; genus Udaeobacter. Next base: position 13,209 of record QHOD01000015.1, on the reverse strand, counting down.
TTGCCTTCGCCGAGCTGATGGCTGCCTCCTGTTGCTCGAGCAGGGCTTTGTAGGAATCCGGCTTTATCCGCACGAGCAGATCACCTTTGTTGACCGCCTTTCCATCTTCGACCGGCAAATCAATGATCTCGCCTGCCACTTCCGGTGAAATCTTCACCTCGGTTTCGGGCTGCACCTTGCCCGTTGCCGAAACAGTCTGCAGAATGGTCTTGCGCACTGCTTTTTCAGTAGTGACCGGGATCGGTTTCTCGCGTTTGCTCGCGACGACGGACGCAATTATCAAAAGCAAGACCAGACCGATGGAGCCGAAAATGATGTAGCGCTTGCGGCGCGCGCGGCGTTTCCTCGCGACTTCCGGCGCAACGGGCGGCGTTTTTACGGTCTGATGCATGGAGTAGTCGTCAGGCGAGGAGAGGCGCGTCAAAAATTATCTCAGTTTAGACCTTTGCAAAGCGAAACGGTTCACAGGATCGACAATGAGATGCAGCAAACCGGCAATTTGGATTCAACAGACTTTCGACGCTTGCATCTTGGACCGGGCCTGAATTCGCTCGATTGCCCAGGCTGCGTGCTCAGCAATCAATTCGTCCGGATCGGCTGCTGCCCCTTTCAATGCCGGCAAGTCTGCCAAGCCACCGACGTTGCCCAAGGCGACACAGACATTGCGCAAGAAACCGCGTCGTTTGATCCGCTTTATCGGCGAATTTCCGAATACACCGCGAAATTCCACGTCGTTCAGTTTTAAATAATCCCGCAGCAACATGCCTGTAGTAGATCGACGCGTTGAGAAGGCCGTTTCGCGGGATGCTTGAGCGAATCGATTCCACGGACAGGCATCGAGACAATCATCGCAACCGAAAATCCGATTTCCGACAAGCGGCCGTAGTTCGATCGGGATAGACCCTTTTAATTCGATCGTTAAATATGAAATGCAACGACGCGCATCGAGTCGATGCGGGGCGGTAATTGCTCCGGTTGGACACGCTGTAATGCAACGTTTGCATGTTCCGCAACGATCACGTTGCGGAGGATCGGGCGGCAACTCGAGCGTGGTTAGGATTTCACCCAGAAAAAACCAGGTTCCCAATCGCGTATCGATTAGCATCGTGCTTTTGCCGTGCCAGCCAATCCCGGCTTGTGCGGCATAATCGCGTTCCAAAATCGGGCCGGTGTCCACATACGATTTTTGCATGCCGCCAAACTGGCGAAGGAAATTGTCGATCTTGTCGAGCTTTCGCGAGATCACGTCATGATAATCCTCGCCCCACGCATACCGCGCGATTCGTCCTGTCGCAGCGCTCTGTGACCGCGGAATTTTTTCACCCTGAAAATAATTGAGCGCGACAACCACAATCGACTTTGCGCCCGGCAAGATCTTCTGCGGATCACAACGTTTTTCTTCCCCGCGCTTCATGTAGCTCATCTCACCCGCCGCGCCCTCTCGCAGCCAGTCGCGAAATTCATTTGCGTGCGCTGGCGCTGCGCACGCCGCTATGCGACACGAATCGAAACCAACCTCGCGGGCCAATGCTACCAGCCGTGCCTTCAATTCCGTTCTCGAAATCCGATGATTAATCTTGTGTGTAGCTGTCTCAGTCATCGCGCTGTAGCCGGGATCGGTGATCCCGGCCCTGGATTACGACGAAGTCTTCTAAGCTTGCTCAAAATTGCCACCGCAACTTCTTCATCCGTAAGGACCGCCGTGTTGATGCGGATATCCGCAATTTTCGCATAAAGCGGCCGCCGTGCCTGCAACATTTGTGAAAAAACTTTTCTCGGATTTTCGGTTTGCAGCAATGGCCGCTGGCCGCTTCGCGAGGCCCTTTCGAAGAGCGTTGCTTCATCGGCCTCGAGCCACACCACTGTGCCAAGGCGTTGCAAAAGATCGACATTTTCTTCCCGCCACACAATTCCGCCGCCGGTCACGACGATTCCCGGTTGGTTAACTGGCAGTCCATGAAGCGCCTCGCTCTCCGCTTCGCGAAATCGCTTCTCGCCATATTTGGAAAAGATCTCTGAAATCGATCTCCCGAATTTCTCGCCAACGATTTGATCCGTATCACGAAGCACGAGCCCCGTCCGTTGCTGCAGGCACCGCCCAACTGAAGATTTCCCTGCGCCCATCATGCCAATGAGGACGATCGATTTGCCCGCCCGATTCACGATCCAATATCGACAAGGAAGGACGATTTCCAAATTGGTCCGAGTGCGCTGAGGGCAGCGCACCCCTACAACCGTTCTAAGCTCGAAGCACGGTGGTGTCCGCTGTCCCCAGCGGACTTGGGACGGGGCGCTTGTTGGCAGCCCGGCGGTTGGAAAGCCGCCGCTCGTTGAACCCTAGAATTCTTTAGGGGAAGCTGATAGCTTCCCGTTCAGTTCATATGGCTAAATCGAAATCTCTTGTCGTCGTAATCATGGGCAGCAAATCCGATTGGGAAACGATGCGCCACGCAGTCGAAGCACTCGACGAGCTCGGCATTCCTAACGAGTCGCACGTGCTTTCCGCGCATCGCACGCCGGATGCGACGGCCGATTTCGCGCGCAAAGCCGCATCCCGGGGGTTGCGCGTGATTATCGCAGGCGCAGGCGGCGCGGCGCATCTAGCCGGAGTGATCGCCGCACATACCTGGCTGCCGGTGCTCGGCGTTCCGATTCAGTCCAAAGCCTTGCAAGGGCTCGATTCGCTTCTCTCGACCGCGCAAATGCCGGGCGGGGTTCCGGTCGGCACACTCGCAATCGGTGAAGCGGGCGCGAAGAACGCCGCGCTTCTCGCCGCCGCGATTCTCGCTACATCCGACAATGCCATTCGGGAGAAATTGGAAGCCTTTCGCAAGAGGCAATCGGAGAGCGTGCTTGCCGCGAAACTCCCAAAGTGAAAACGGAAATTTCAACCGACCGCACCGCGGCGGTTGAATTGCTGCGCAAAGGCGAGATCGTCGCGCTGCCGACAGAAACGGTTTATGGCCTCGCCGCCGATGCGCTCAACGCAATCGCCGTCGCAAAAATCTTCGAAGCAAAAGAACGGCCACGTTTCGATCCGCTAATCGTTCATTTGCCCGATCGCGCTTGGCTGGAAAAAGTTGCCGATCTTCCTGCGCAAGATCGACAGTTAATTCTGAAGCTCGCACATAAGTTTTGGCCGGGTCCGTTCACGATGGTTTTACCGAAACGGCAAATCATTCCCGAAATTGTGACCGCCGGTCTTGATACTGTCGCCGTCCGTTTCAGCGCGCATCCAGTTTTCTCGGAAATTATTCGAGAATTTGGAAAGCCGCTCGCGGCGCCTAGTGCAAACCGCTTCGGTGGTGTTAGCCCGACAGCCGCGCAGCATGTTTTGGATGATCTGCAGGATCGAATTACGTTGATTATCGAAGGTGGTCCGACCGCGCACGGAATCGAATCGACCATCGTCGCGATTCGTGACGGCAAGATCGACATCCTGCGCCGCGGCCCGATTACGGCAGAGCAATTATCTGAATTGGCGAAAATCGACGTCGTTGCTGCAGGGGAAAAAGTCTCTGTGCCCGGACAATTGCCCGCGCATTATGCGCCGAAGACACGACTACGTTTGATTGGTGATGCAAAATCGTTTTCGCCAGATAAAGATCAGCGGGTCGGATTGCTCGCGTGGAATCCGGCTAAATCGGCCAAAAAAAATTTCGCCGCCGTTCGCTGCTTAAGCGAACGCCAAGACCTACGCGAAGCAGCTGCGAATCTCTTTCGCTGCTTGCGCGAACTCGATGCGCTCGATCTCGATGTTATCCTTGCGGAACGAGTTCCCTCTCAGGGACTCGGGGCAGCGATACTGGATCGGTTGCGACGCGGTGCGCACCGTCCCCAGGATGAGCAAGACACGCCTGAATGAATCCTTTGAAAAGCGGATGCGGTTTGTTCGGCTTGCTTTGAAATTCCGGATGATACTGGCAGGCCAGGAAGTAAGGATGATCGCGCAATTCAATTAACTCAGCGAGCGCGCCATCGGGTGATGTGCCTGAGATCGTGAATCCTTTCTCGGCCATTCGGTCACGATATTTCATGTTGAACTCGTAACGGTGCCGGTGCCGTTCCATCACGTCGTCACGTCTGTAAATTTTTGCCGCGAGGGTGCCGTGGACGATCTTGGTCGGCCATGTGCCGAGCCGCATGCTTCCGCCTTTTTTGCGAACGCCACGTTGTTCTTCGAGCAAGGAGATCACCGGTTCGGCAGCGTTCTTGTCGAACTCGGTGCTGTTTGCGTTTTTAATTCCGCAGACATTTCTCGCGAATTCAATCGTGGCTATCTGCATGCCGAGGCAAAGGCCGAGATATGGGACTTTGTGCTCGCGGGCGAACCGCGCTGCTTTGATCTTTCCTTCGACACCGCGCGCGCCGAAACCGCCCGGAATCAAAACACCGGCCACGTCTTTTAATTGGCCGTCAGGGTCATCCTGCAATGATTCGGCATCGATCAGCTTGAGATCGATCCCGCAATCCTGGCTTGCAGCCGCGTGGGTGAGCGATTCATAGATGCTTTTGTATGCGTCCCGGAGGTCGATGTATTTGCCCACCACGGCGATTTTTATTCGCTTGTTCGGGCTGACAACGCGCTCGACAAACTTTCGCCAGTCTGCCAAATCGGGTTCGGCCGTTTTGAGTTGCAACAGATTGCCCACCAGTCCGTCCAGCCCCTCCGTGTGCAACATGAGCGGATATTCGTAAACCGTGTGCTCGACGTCGCGCGCCTCGATCACTGCTTTCTCCGAAACGCTGCAAAACATCGACAATTTCTGCCGGACATCGCGCTCGAGCGGTTTTTCCGTACGGCAAATCAATACCTGGGGTTGCAGACCGATCTCGCGCAATTTTGCGACGCTTTGCTGCGTCGGTTTCGTCTTTAATTCGTGGGCGGCTTTGATGTAGGGAACCAGCGTAACGTGGATGTTGACCACATTTTCTGCGCCGACTTCGAGAATGAATTGTCGGATTGCTTCAAGAAATGGCAGGCCTTCGATGTCGCCGGTGGTGCCGCCGATCTCCGTGATGACGACGTCGTATTTGCTTTCGTCGGATAGCTCGCGAATGCGATCTTTGATTACATCGGTGACATGCGGAATTACCTGCACGGTCTTCCCGAGATAATCGCCTCGCCGTTCCTTCAGGATCACCGATTCGTAGACTTGGCCGCTGGTCAGATTGTTGTGCCGGGAAAGAACGCAATTGGTGAACCGTTCATAGTGACCTAGGTCCAGGTCTGTCTCAGCACCGTCGTTCAAGACATAAACTTCACCGTGCTGGAACGGATTCATCGTCCCAGGATCGACATTGAGATAGGGATCGAACTTCTGGAAAACAACGCGGAGACCACGCGCTTCGAGCAGCGTCCCAAGTGAAGCCGCGGCCAGGCCTTTGCCTAACGAACTCACCACGCCACCGGTGACGAAAATGTATTTCATCGAGAGATTCCTCGGCGTTTTGCTCGAGCCAGTCTTTGCTCAAGCGCTTTTGCGTCAGCCAGCGTGTCTACGCCAGGCGATCCATGTTTCGTGACGAGCACATGCACCTTTACACCATTTTCGAGCGCGCGCAATTGCTCGAGCGACTCGGCGCGCTCCAGTGGCGTCGGCTTCCATTCGACGAACTGCAGAAGCGTCGTGCGCCGAAAACCGTAGACGCCCTGGTGGCGGAGATATTTTATGGGCGGGGATTGATCCCGAGGAAATGGGACAGCAGCGCGCGAGAAGTAAAGCGCGTTGCCGTGAAGATCGACAACTACCTTTACCTGATGCGGCGAGGAGGCTTCCGCTGGGTTTTCAAATGGATGAGCCGCGGTCACGATGTCGATCTTGCGATCCGAGCGCAGTCTCTTGACCATTTGATCGATCAAATCGGGATCAAGCAGCGGCTCGTCTCCTTGGATATTAATGACCAACGCGTATTGCTTCGCATTGCGCACGACTTCTGCGATCCGGTCGGTACCGCTTTGATGATGCAGAGAGGTCAAAGCGATCTCGGCGCCCCAATCGAAAGCCGCATTCGCGATGCGCATATCGTCGGTCGCGATGATAACGGAACTCAGCTTTCTGGCCCGCAGGCACCGCTCCCAAACGTGCCGCAGAAGTGGTTTCCCATCAATTTGATACAATGGTTTTCCTGGAAAACGCGTGGAACCCCAGCGCGCCGGGATTATTCCGACGGCCTTATTCATCTACCTGATCGAGAATAATCTTTGTGGCTTCGAGGAGATCGACTGCGATCCAATCGGCATAACTATTGGCCGCGTCGCGATCGAATCCGGTTCGAACACGGATCGTGCGTACGCCGGCGTTGCGACCGCATTCAGCGTCGATTTCTTTGTCGCCAATAAAAAATGAGCGCGAAAGATCGATTCGGTGTTCTCGGGTGGCCTGCACGATCATTCCGGGCGCCGGCTTGCGACAGCTGGAATGCTGACCCGGAACGTCGGGGCAAAAATAAGTCGCATCGATTAAACCATTGCCCAGTTGCCGCAAGACTTCGGCTTCGACCGCCCGATATTGCTCAATGGTAAACAAACCCCGACCGATTCCGCTCTGATTTGTAATGACGATGAGTTTGAACCCTTTCGATTTCAAACGCCGCAATGCTTCCGGGACGGCGGGGAAAATCTGTACCTGTTTCGGATCAGAACAGTAATCTGCGTCTTGCATAATCGTCCCGTCGCGATCGACGAAGACCGCTGGTGATGATGTGTTATCCACGGTCGGAATCCTCCCGAAAACTCGAGATGAGTTCATCTCGCGTCACCGTGGCTGTCCCGAGTTTGCTGACAACGACAGCGCTTCCATGGTTGGCGATTTCCGCCGCTTCAGTGGGTGTTGCCTCGCAAGCGAGCCCGAGAGTAAAGAGAGCAATGGCGGTATCACCTGCGCCGGACACATCGAAAACTTGCCGCGCCTTGGTTGGGATATAATGCGGCGCGTGTTTCTGTTGAAAAAGCATCATGCCGTGTTCGCCCAGCGTGACCAGCACATACTTGGTTTGCCATTTTTTGAGCAGCACTTCGCCGGCACGCTTAAGATCGACATCTACTGCAGGATCGTCATCTGGATCGCGCCACGAAATGCCAGCCGCAAGGAAAGCTTCGGCGCGGTTCGGTTTCACCACTGTTACGCCACGCCAATCGACAGCATGTCGAGGATTGGGATCCGCTGCGACCATTTTACCCTGTGCGCGAGCATCGTTCGTAATTTGCGACACCAGCTCGGTCGTTAAGAAGCCTTTGCCGTAATCTTCGAAGATGATCGCGTCGATCTGCGGGAGATTCTCCCGAACCGCTGCGACGATTTTTGTAATTTGTGCCGACGACGGTCCTGTAAATTGCTCGCGATCAACACGCACTACCTGCTGGTGGCGCGCGATTATCCGGGTTTTTACAATGGTGTGAAACGTCCCCTCCTCGACGGCGTTGGAGATGTCGATCTCTCGTTCGGCCAACAACTCACGAAGCTGCTGGCCACTGTGATCTTTGCCGAACAAGCCGATTAGAGCAACGTGGTCGACGAACTCGCGGAGATTGCGCGCTACATTGGCGGCGCCTCCCGGATAAAATGATTCGCCGGTCACCTCAACAACTGGCACTGGCGCCTCCGGGGAGATGCGGCCGACTTTTCCCCAGACGAATTCGTCCAACATCAGATCGCCGATTACCATGATTCGCTTGGAACGTGCGCGGTCGAGAATGCGCTCTAGCTGGCTCAGTTTCATAGAAAATTTAAACGGCGGTGCCGCCGAAATGACGAATTGGTTCGATTAAAGTGAGTCAAAATGTTTTAGGCTGTGATTTGTGTAGAGCAGGGGTTCTGCTTAAGGTTTGCTTCATTAATCGTGAATACGAATACGAAATCAACAGTCGAAGCTCCCAATGTTTCCATTTACTAAATATCTGAAGCTAAGTGCGATCGCTGTGAGTAGCCTTACGCTGTGCGCCCATGGCGCCCAGGCACCACAACACATCGATATTAAACAGTTATCAAAGACGGTCGAGGACGTCGTTGTTCCTCTCCCGAACGAAATCTTCGGCGCGCTAAACAAGCTGGGCGCGGTCAACTGGAAAGAACACGTTCGTAGCGACAAGGGAACGAATTTTACCGAACGGCCTCGTATCGCTCTTCTGCTCGGGGCCGTGATTGCCGACGGTTTTGTCGCGGTGCAAGCAGAAGATGCACCAGCGGTAAAGGACATCGGCCAGCGTGTCCTCGCGCTCGCCAAGGGAATCGGCGTCGGAAATTCAATCACACCGCATGCCAAGGCCATCATCGAAGCGGCGGACAAGCGAAATTGGGAGGGTGTGCGGCAGGAACTGGATCGTACACAAACCAGCGTACAACAGGCGATGAACGAGGTGCACGATGAAAAATTGTCACAATTGGTTAGTTTAGGTGGGTGGCTGCGCGGCACGGAAGTATTGACGTCGGTAGTCACAAAGCATTTTTCCGCCGACGGCGCCGAGCTCCTGCATCAGCCCGATCTCCTGTCATATTTTCAGACAAGGCTACAGGCGATGCCGGAGTTTAAGCTTCCGATCATCCGCGAAATAGAAGACGCTCTTGTCCAGGTGAAGCCTCTCATCGACGTGGGCAGCGCGCGGATTCCCCCGGAATCAGTAAAGAAAATCAATGAGATCACGACGCGACTCGGCTATGGGATCGTTACGAGAGACTAACAAATGTTGATGAACGCGTTCGTGAAAGTTTTTTTGCGCGGAAGCTCTCTACTGGTGGCGCTGCTTGCGCTGCAGTCCGCGGTTTTTGCATCGGTCGATGACGCACAGTCGTTTGCCCTTCAGGCCGCGGAACCTTATGTGAAAGAAGGATTTCAGGTGCGCGAGGATTATTGGGGAGGCGACCTCGGTGCTGGGGAAAAGAAGGCGGTACGGCAGCAATTATTCAAGGGGAACGAATATTGGTTCTGGTTGGGCACGGAAGTCGAACGCGCGAAGATTTCTGTTCACATTTATGATTCTGATGGAAAGCTGGCAGAACAGTCCGATGGATGGCAAAAAGGCCATTTCGCGGCTGCACACGTCATTCCTAAAAGCACGGGCAGCTACTTCATCATAGTCAGTGTCGAGGAATCGCCAGAGGAACGAACGCATTGGGCGCTGGTGTATGGTTTCCGGTAGGGCCAGCTATTGGGCTGGGAGATGAGTGAAACACGCACTCTCCAATTTGAGAGCCCGCGCGTTTTGCATTCGCTTTACGCAAACGATCTCAAGCTTTTGAAAACGCTGGAAGATTCTCTTGGCGTAAAGGTGACCACCCGCGAAGGTTGGATGAAACTGGAGGGGGAACCAGGTCGGATCGACAAAGCGCAGCATGTCTTTGAGCAGCTTGAGAAAGCGCGCCAAAAAGGTGTGGACATTCAAAAACACGAATTTAATTACGCTTTGCACTCTGTAACCGAAGCGCGCGACGAGAATCTTGGCGACCTCGCTTCGACCAAGATTGTGACCTCGTCCCGTAAGTCGCCAATCATCGCCCGGTCCGCCGGGCAACGCAATTACGTCGAAGCAATCCAAAAGTACGACATCGTTTTTGGAATCGGACCAGCCGGCACTGGTAAGACATATCTGGCGGTGGCGATGGCGGTGGCCGCGCTGAAGAAAGAACAAGTGGACCGCATCATTTTGACGCGTCCAGCCGTAGAAGCTGGCGAAGCACTCGGATTTCTCCCCGGTGACCTGGAACAAAAGATCACGCCGTATCTGCGTCCGCTTTATGACGCGTTGCGGGACATGCTGGAGCCGGAGGAAATGGAGCGCGCAATTGCGCGCCAAATTATTGAAGTCGCTCCGCTGGCGTATATGCGCGGTCGCACTTTGAACAACGCATTTGTCATCCTCGACGAAGCCCAAAACACCACTACCGAGCAAATGTTCATGTTGCTGACACGGATCGGTTTGAATTCCAAATGCGTGGTGACCGGCGACGTGACGCAGATCGATCTTCCCGCGAATAAGCGCTCGGGTGTGGTCGAGGCATTGCAGGCATTGAAAACCGTTCCTGGAATCGCCACTGTTTATTTTACCGAGCGCGACGTTGTGCGGCATGAACTCGTACGCGCCATCATCACCGCCTATCAGCAGCATCGCTTGCCGGCGTCGACCTCGCGGAAATAAAGATCGACATGTTCGATTTTCTCAAACGCGGACGACTCGTCAGGCGCGGCCTCGCCTCGCGGAAGACTCGGCGTCGGCGGCCGCGCAGCGAATTAGCGCGCAATCTGGAGTACGCGCCATACGTGAAGGCGTTGATCTTCGCGGTGTTCGCGGGCGGCCTGGCTTTTTTAGTGTTCAGTGGTCAACAGCCGGAACCAACGAAGAACTTTGTCATTGCGCTCCTGGTTCTGGCGACCGCGATTACGCAACTCTGGATCAATCAACCAAGGAGCTTTTCTCGAAGCTCGCGGATTCTTCTCGTTTTTGGAGTGATCCTTGTCCAACTGGCGGTCACGAAAGTCCTGCTGGTAATTTGTAACAGCGGCAATTATCAGTTTTTGAAGCCGGAGATGGGAGGGTTGATCACCCCCTACGCCTTCGCGCCGCTTGTCCTGAGCGTTTTGCTTGGCCGCCAGCATGGGCTTTACGCCGCATTTTTCGTGAGTCTTTGGAGCAGCGTTTTGTTTGGTCCAATTGACGCACCGCTTCTCGTAACAAGCCTGATTAGTGGATTCACCGCGGTCTCTCTCACATTGCAGGTGCGCCGTCGCAGTAAATTGATCCGCGCGGGCTTCGGGGTGGGGCTCGCCATTTGGCTGTTGTCGCTGACGTTCGGTTCGATCGGACCGATCAATTGGTTTTTTCCGATGGCCAATGATTGGGGAATGATCGGACTGCAAAGCGCGCTGGCTATCGGAAATGGACTTTTGACCGCTACCCTGGTTGGCGGCGCCCTGCCGATGCTCGAACACCTTTTTCGAATCACGACGGATATTTCCTGGCTGGAAGCTTCCGATCTTAACCATCCGTTGTTGCGCCGGATGACAATCGAAGCGCCGGGCACGTATCATCACAGTTTGGTCGTAGCCAATCTCGCTGAAGCAGCCGCCGAAGCGATTGGCGCCAACGCGACGCTTTGCCGCGTCTGTTCTTATTTCCACGACGTCGGCAAACTGGTGAAGCCGGAGTACTTCACGGAAAACATGAGCTTCGAACGCAATCCGCACGATGATCTTGCCCCAACGATGAGCGCGTTGATCATCATCGCGCACGTCAAAGAAGGCGTTGATCTCGCCCTCAAACACAAGCTGAATCAGCGCATCATCGACATCATCCAGGAACATCACGGCACCTCAGTGGTCCGTTATTTTTATCAGCGAGCGCTTCAACAGCATGAAGACGCTCGTGCCGGCGGTAAAATCATGAAGCTGCGTGAGGACGACATTCCGGATGTACGCGAGGAGAGTTTTCGCTACAGCGGGCCGAAGCCGCAAACAAAAGAAAGCGCCATCGTCAGCTTGGCAGACATGGTGGAAAGTGCTTCCCGCAGTCTGGAGAAGCCGACTCCGCAGAAAATCGAATCGCTCGTCAACGACCTTATCCAGGAGCGCATCAGCGATCGGCAATTGGACGACTGCGACCTGACTCTAGGCGAATTGAAAATCATCGCCGAACGCTTCCGCTTCACGCTTTTGATGATGCTCCATACCCGAATCGCTTATCCGAAACATGGGGCGAAACCAACCGCGCCGCGAGAGGAAACATTACGTCCAGATGTGATGGCGGTGACACGCAGACCCGCAACTGCTCCGCCAGTCTCGGCCGCGTGAGGCGGAGTCAGGACTCGATATGTCGGCGCGGTTGTTGAAAGATAGGCTTGAATGCCAATTCAGCGGCGCCCTGAGTGAACCGTTTCCGCTTCAATGCCAGTTTGAATCTTAATCTTTACGAGATTATCTGGTCCAAAGCCGTGAGGAAGCAATTCTGAAATTTTGAAACACTTGATGGAGCTTAGATCTAAATTCGCGCACCAAACCTCGATATCTCGCGAGCCGAGACGGGCGCTCTCGAGAATCAATTGCCGACAACGACCACAAGGCGTAACGATTTCTCCATCGCATTTGTCTGCCCTCAGATTTCCGCCCGCGATTCCAATTCGCACGACATCAGCCAGTTTTCCGGCGGTAGATGCCGCTTGAAGAGCGCCTACCTCTGCACACACTGTAAGCCCGTATGATGCATTTTCCATATTCGCGCCAGCGAACACCGAGCCGTCAGATGTCTGCAAGGCTGCACCTACAGCAAAGTTAGAATAAGGAGCATACGCGTTGCGGGCAGCACTAGCCGCCGCGCGTAATAGTTCATATGGTATCTTCTCAGGCATTTTTCTAACTACAAAAATCGTAAAATCTAACGCCGATTTAGGTCACTTTATTCCAAAAGTGAAGAAAGAAAATAACGATACCAAACAGAAATGCCATTGTTGCGAGAAGAGATATCAGCCACCCAAATTGGTAGCATCTCCGCCTAAACACTGCGACCTTCTGGAGATGGAAAAACTCGTCGGAGAAATCCAGCTTGCCACTTTCGGTTTTAACCAGCCCGAGGAATGGCCAGTCTATAGAAACTACTAATAGGCAGCACGCGATTGAGATTGTTGATCCTAAAGCGCTAATAACGATAGATCTCGTGACTGCTAGGCCGGGCCGCGAATTGAGAAGAAAAGCCGCGGCAGCGAGCATCACACCATTCAATCGCATTAGTGCAGAAGCCTTTGCGTCTAAAATAGTCAGCAACCCATAGATCCAATTAAGCGCGTCATCTCCTTTAGGGGAATCGGTTGGAGCGATACAAGATACGTTCGTTCGGTTGGTTGTCGCCTTCGCCAATGCGTGTCGCCGCTTGACGTAATCGAAAAACACGTCCTTCGTCTGATCTCTCGTCCTCGTCAGCCACCAGTAGGGGAAACAAAACTTCATAGTACCACATCCTTTTATCCGCGGATCATGATTGCAGGTTATATCCAGGCGGTCATTAGGCAATCCGAACTTCCGCGAACGAGGAAGGATTCCCTCGGTCGATAATTCCGGTGGTCGAGCGCGCGGTTCGCGATCTTTTGCGGTGGCCGTGCTCGGCACGGTGACAAATGGTCCCCCTTCCATTGGTGTGATTTTCGTGAAAGCGACGTCGGGCATTTCGCTCGGCAATCCTTCGAGGGGAAATTCTTTGCGCAACGGAAAGAACGGATAACCGTC
>QHOD01000211.1 GCA_003218615.1 Verrucomicrobiota bacterium | reverse complement strand
CCGATTATTCTGGTGTCCACTCAAAAAGGACTCCGATTACGACTTAGGACACCTAGCCGAGCGTAGGGCTGAGAACCCATTTTTGCAACATCCCCCGACGGCGCCTCAACACGGCTCGGCATGGAAAGAAGATGCGCTCTACACCGCTTGGTTGCAGGACTACAAACACGTTTACAAATGGCAATGGCAACCGACGGTGCGATAACTTGTTAGCCAAGGTACCACTCTTTGAACTCACCCGCGTGCTTGTACGTCGGGATCACGTTGCCAGCTTCCGGCGGTAATTTTTGGCTCAGCCTATGATTCGATGTAATCAATCAGGCCCTGAAAACAGCAATAAAATAGCAATACAAAGCAATCTACCTAGTAAAACACTGCCCTTTTAAGGCGTTGGTTCCGGGTTCGAGTCCCGGCCGACCCAGCTTTCGGAGCACTGCGGGAGCGATTCGGAACGGTAGCTTAATTCACCGTCCACGATTCGCGCGGCGGACGTGTACGGATGCGGATCGCTCTTGTTTGCGTCGATAATATGCATGACCTCGATGCCGCGCGCTTTCAGATAATCGGAAATCAGGGCGCGATGACAACGCCACCAAAGCGCTTCCGCGCACATAATCGCAGTCCGTCCGGCATCGTTTGCAAGATCGACAAGTCGATCCGCACCTTTGCGAAATTCTTCCGTCTCCATGTAATCGGCATAGCCGCGAAAAGAAGCATTGCGCCACGCTGTATTGCGCGAATTGTGTTTCGGTTTTCGTCGACCACCTAGTTCAGGAAAATGTTCGTAGCGCTCAAGCAACGAAATGAAGTAGTCGATCTTGCGTGTGGAATGGCCAATCGTCCAAAGTCTCATGTGAAGAAAAAATGGATATTCGCGCTGGCTGCAATTCTTTTGATGATCGGCATCGCGGTGCCGTTCGCCATTGGATGGGCGCTGGCTGCACCAGTTCGGATAAGCGTGGGAAAAGCTCCCTCGGATCTGGGGGCTGAGACAGTCGAATTCAAAAGCGACTCACGCGCCATCGTCAAAGGCTGGTGGTGCCCGACCGTAACTAGCCGCTGCGTGATTCTTCTTTTGCCAGGAATCCGCGCGAACCGTTTGAGCATGGTGGATCGTGCGCGATTTTTGCGGCGTGCGGGCTATTCAGTCTTTCTGATTGATTTTCAGGCGACCGGCGAAACGAAAGGCGATCACATCACGTTTGGCTGGAAAGAGAGTCGCGATGCGTTTGCCGCCGTCGATTTCATTCATCATGTCGATCCATCGGCTCGAGTTACAATAATCGGCAGTTCGTTAGGCGGGGTGGCTGCGCTGCTCGCGACGCCGCCCTTAAAAGTCGATGCGCTGATTCTCGAGTCGGTCTATCCGACAATCGAAATCGCCACACGCAATCGGATGGAAAATTACCTCGGGCCAATCGGCCGGATGTTTGCGCCTCTCTTTTTGATGCAAATGCATCGGCGAATTGGCGTCTCACCTGCGCAATTACATCCGATCGATCACATTGCGGCGGTTGCTTGCCCGATCTTTATCATGAGCGGCGAGAAAGATCGCAACACCAGACCGGCCGACACACAAAAATTATTTGAGCGCGCTCGATCTGCCAAACGACTCTGGTTCGTCCCGAACGCCGGACATGTCGATCTTCACCGGGCGGCGCCTCACGAATATGAAACCCGAGTGTTGGCATTTCTCGCGAACCTACCTGAATCAAAATGAATCCAGGCAAACGTGATCCGCAGACTCAGAATGCCAAATTCGCTACGGCCCTGTTGGCTTCGGCGCTGCGCTGGTTGGCGCCATGGATTTAAGTAATCGACCGAGTTCGCTACTCGTAGAAATGACGGCCGTGGTATCCTTTTCGAATCCAGCACGCATGACATCAAGGCTGCGCAGAAAGGAATAAAGTTCCTGCGCATCGGGAGGATTGAAGGCTACAGCATAAATGGAAGCCGCTTCGGCGTCGGCTTTGCCTTCGATCTCGAGCGCGTTCTTAGTGGCAGTGGAGCTGATCGCGGCCATGTCGCTTTCTTTTTGGCCGTTGATATTCGCGGCCTCGCCGCGGCCTTCAGAACGAAAACGCGCTGCGATTTGGTGTCGCTCGCTCGACATGCGCTCGATAATTTTCTCGGCGACAGCCGGATTGTATTTGCTGCGCTTGAAACGCTCGTCGAGCAACTCGATGCCGAAGTCGGAGAGCTTTTGACGGGTGCGTTCGGTGATTTGTTTTTCGATCTCCCCGCGGCCGAGCTCGATATCGGGAATGGAACTGGGCAGAAGCGTGCCACTTTTCTCCAGCTCTTGATCGCGCAATGGCGTTCGCCCCTTGGTCACCCGAATGATCTCCACAAGATCGTGCGTCGCAACCGCGGTCCGCGTCTCGCTGCCGAGGATGTCGTCGAGGCGCGAAAGCGCGCTGCGTTCGTCATTGAGCCGATTGTAGTAGAGAACAGGATCGCTGATGTGCCAGCGCGCAAAGCAATCCACGATGATGTAGAGTTTGTCCTTGGTGGGGCATTCCGTCGGCGGTCCATCCCAGGCCAGGATGCGCTTGTCGAAGCGGTGCACTTTGTCGATGACCGGCAGCTTTACCTTCAGTCCGGGCGTGGTGACCGTGCGAACAATTTCGCCGAAACGCGTAATGACAACGTTCTCGTACTGATGAACGATAAACAGGAACGCTCCCCACTTCAGCGCGGTCAAAACAAAAAGGACGCCTAAGATCGACATCGGCCGACTCTGCAGGAATCGCATGATGGCGGAGAATGCCGCCGGGCGCGGCGTCACGTCGATCACGTTCATGGCGACGTCCTGGTTTCGCCGGCTGGTTGGAGCGGCAGCGTCTGGAAAATATTCTTCAAGCTGTCGTCGATGATGATTTTCTTTTGCAAGCCGGGCAGAATCGCCTGCATCGCTTCGAGATAAAGGCGACGTCGCGTGATCTCCGGCGCCTTGCGATATTCGGCGAGCAACAGCGAGAATTTTTGCGCTTGGCCTCTGGCCTCGTTCACCCGGCGGAAGGCATACGCTTCGGCTTGTTTCTCGCGCTCCTTCGCCTGGCCGCGCGCGTTCGGTACGGCATCGTTATAGACGGCCCAGGCTTGGTTAATTGCGGTTTGTTTCTCCTGTTGCGCCTGGTTGACCTCATTGAACGCGGCCTGCACCACGGGCGGCGGACGCACGGTCGCGAGTTGTACTTGTTGGATTTGAATTCCCAGGCCGTACTGGGAGCAAAGATCGGCCAGACGTTTCAACGTCGATGTTTCGATGTCGTGCCGTCCGATCGTGAGCACTTCGTCCACGGTGCGGTCGCCGATTACTTCGCGCATCACGCTCTCGGAAAGATCGCGTAACGTTTGCTCAGGCTCGCGGGCGCCAAAGAGGTACAGTTTGGGATCGGTGATGCGGTACTGCACGACCCACGGAACGAGGGCGGTGTTGAGATCGCCCGTGATCATTGTCTCGGTTTCCTCCGGTTCCCTGTCGCCCTGGTAGATATTAGTCGCGTTCGGCGAAGTGAAACCGAACTCGAGCTTCAATAAACGCTGCGTCGGCACAATTTGAATCTCATCGACGTACGGAATGGCATAGGTGAGACCGGGATTTACGAGGTCGTGGTACGCGCCAAAGCGCGTCTTCACACCGACGGAGTTTGCCGGGATCGTTCTGAAACCGAACAGAAGCGTGAACAATGTAAGGACAATCCCAACGCAAGCAATCAGGCCCAGGATTAAGCGTACAGGTCTAATCGGAATGTCCTGAGCGATCATCGGCCTAGGCATAAACGAGCATCTATTGACTCAAACCTGTCCCAGAGCGCAAGCTTTCAATCAGCATGCGCGTTGTTCGTCGCCGATGTAATCCTTTGGTTCGCGGCCAATCACTGCTAACATCTCAGAAACTGGAGACATAAAATGAAAAACATGATCTTGTCAGCAATCATCGCTCTTGGCACGTTCACTTTGATGGCAGCGGCGGAATCTTCGAAGCAACCTGCAGCGGGGACGCCGGCGCCGGACTTTAGTTTAACGACTGGAGACGGTTCGCAAGTGAGCCTGAAAGATTATCGCGGCAAATGGGTCGTGCTCTATTTTTATCCGAAAGATTTCACGAGCGGCTGCACGATGGAGGCGAGGAATTTCCAGCGCGACCTTGCGAAGTACGAGCAGGCGGGTGCAATCGTCCTCGGTGTGAGCGTGGACACGGCGCAATCGCATAAGGATTTTTGCACGAAAGAAGGACTCAATTTCAAATTGTTGGCCGATCCCGACGCGAAAGTGTCGACCGAATATGGATCGGTTATGGATTACAAAGGAACAACGCTTGCGGCGCGCAATACGTTCATCGTTAGTCCGAAAGGCGAGATCGCCAAAGTTTACACCGGCGTGAAACCAGCCGACCACAGCGAGCAGGTGCTAAAGGATTTGGCCGAGTTAAAGAAGAGTTAATCAACCGGAGGTCACAATGGCAGGTCAAAGAAAATCGATTGATTGCAGGGATCATCCGAGCGAAAAGAACTGCTCGCTGAAAATTTCGGGCACAGAAGAAGAAGTGCTCGATGCGGCGGTGCAACATGCCGTTTCAGCCCACGGGCATAAGAGTTCGCCCGAGCTGCGCGATCAGATGAAGTCGATGCTCAAAGACGAGAGCGATTAAATCAATTTTCGCCGAGAGGCCAGCAGCAATCTCTTCGCACGGAGTCCGTGTCGTGAGGGCGGCGCCACCGGAATACAAGTTGCGCAGTCTTGCGTTGTTCGAACAAATGTGACTAGCGGAGGATCGAAACCGAAGATTTTGCCCAGACTTCGCGTCGTCCTTGCAATCGGCGTCGTATACTTTGCCGCGATGTTTTTCGGTCATTTGCCG
Source organism: Verrucomicrobiota bacterium (assembly GCA_003218615.1). Lineage (GTDB taxonomy): Bacteria > Verrucomicrobiota > Verrucomicrobiia > Chthoniobacterales > UBA10450 > Udaeobacter. The sequence goes on along the minus strand of QHOD01000211.1, from coordinate 166 downwards.
GACCATCTGATTTTGTTTCCAACAAGGGCGCCGATCAATGCGGGCGGGGCCGTCCGAAAAACCATTCCGTTCGAAAACGGACAACTGGAAGTTTGGACTGCACAATCCAATCTGGCGCGATCCAAAGGCAGAGCGGACATTTACGTCTTGCGCTTTTACGGCAATG
>QHOD01000014.1 GCA_003218615.1 Verrucomicrobiota bacterium | reverse complement strand
GCAACCTTGCCGACGGAAGCGGAGTTGAACATGACGGCCCAAAAGTATTTCGGGCAGCAGGGCCCGCGTGAACAGCTCCAAAATCCTACGCGAGCACAGGGGCTGGAGGCTTTTAAGCAGGCTTTCGAAAAAGGTTACACCGCCGGGTTCAAGAAGACGCATCCGCAGCAGTGAACCGTTCGTGCATCGTAGCCTCCTTCGCCGCACAAACGTTGCTACGGCGGGCCAAGAGCGGCTTACGATGGATGTGCCAGCGGCTTAATGTAAGGCCGCGGTCAACGCCCGCGGCTACAATCGATGCCGGGCATCGCGAAGTCGATCGCTTTCAAGTCGGCGGCGAGCAACTTTGCCTCGCCAGCGGTGAGCTCGACCAGCGGCGGCCGCACCCTCGTCCACTCCGGGTCGTTCGCGTAAATCGCGATCGCTTGCTTCAACGCTGCGATCATGGACGGAAATCTCCTGTTACCGAACACCTCACGCACGACGTTTAATTTCGATTGTTGTTGATCCGTGTCATCCGCGGTGTTCCACTCTTTATACAGCTTGTGAATCGCGGCCGGGTTTACGTTGGCTGTCGCGGAAATGGTGCCTGCGCCGCCATTGCGCATATTGGCGAGCAGAAACGATTCGCTGCCCACAAATACGTCGAAAGTGCGAGCCGCACGGGCAGTGTGAGCCGCACGGGCGGTTCGTACCACAAACGCGTCGAGAAAAGTTTTGGTGTTGTTCCAATCGCCCGAGCTGTCTTTCATCCCGGCGATCGCGGTTGGATAAGCCGTCAGGAGGCGCTCGACCATTTTGGGTGTGATACCGACGATCGCCACCGGTGGAATATGGTAGAGGTAAATTTTCAGACGCGTGTCGCCGACGCGTTGCACCACTTCGCTGAAGTAACGGTAGAGACCTTCTTCGCTAACGTTCTTATAATAAAACGGCGGCAGCATCAGCACACCGGCGCAACCGTGTTTTACCGCATGCGCCGTGAGCTCGACTGTCTCGGTGATCGAGCAGCAACCGGTGCCGGGCATCATGCGGGACGGGTCGATGCCGGCCGCGACCAGGGCATCGAGCAACGCCATTCGTTCTTCGGCTGACATCGAGTTCGCCTCGCTGTTGGTGCCGAACACGGCCAGCCCGCAGTTGTGGGAAAGTAACCATTGGCAATGCCTGATGAATCGTTGCCGGTCAGGCGAAAGATCGGCTCTAAATGGGGTGACAACGGGGGCCAAGACGCCCCGGATCGGTTCTGGCATTTGGTTTCTCACAAACATTAGTGCGCAAATCGCAATTCGCGATCCCACCGACACCGGCGCGAAGTACGCCGTGCGAAAGATGGGCCTTGAATGGAGCTGACGGGATCAGCGACATAGAAGGTAAAGTGACGAGGGTAGGAGCGAGCGAGCGGGCAGCGAACGAGTTTCAACGGGGTTACGACGGGCGCCAGTACGCCGCGGATGCGTTGACTCGTCGGCAAAAGCTTGGTTTCCAGCATCGCCAAAAGAAAGCTACGGGGTGCCACGCGAGATCAAGCCGAGACTATGGATCACAGTTGGCAATTCCTTCAAACTGCCGAGGACGTAGTCTGCTTCTTTCTCGTACTCGCGTGGGTCGACAAAGCGGCGGTCGGGAATCGCGGCGACGCGCATCTTCGCCGCTTTGCCAGCGGCGACGCCGGGAAGCGCATCCTCAACCACAAGGCATTTGTCGACAGGGATTCCAAGTTTCTCCGCCGCGCACAGGTAGCTGTCGGGAGCGGGTTTGCCGCGTTCGACTTCTTCGCCAGTAACAATGACCTCGAAGAATCCGGTCAGTTGATGTCGATCTAAAAAGGGTCGCGCAGACGCGCTGACCGAGCTCGTGGCGACGGCGAGATGCAGTTTCATCTGCCGCAGTTCTTCCAACACTTCTTTGACGTTAGGAAACAGGTCGACCCGATTGGCAAAGAACTCCGTCGCGATCTCACCGCGACGCCGCATCATTTCCTCAGTCGGCGCGGAGAGGGCAAATGCTTTCTTGTAAAACTCGACCACGAACCGGTAGCTCACCCCGACCACGTTCTGATGGTATTCGCCGCGATACGTGACGCCGTACTCAGCGAGTAATGTTGCGTCGATCTGGCTCCACCACGGCTCGGAGTCGGCGAGCACGCCATCGAGATCGAAGATTACAGCAGATAGCATGAGGCCTGAAGCTCGGAGTTAGAAGATGGGAGATAAAAGATTGCGCGCAGCCGTCAAGCAATCAATGGCCGCTCATTGTGGACGACTGACAACCGATTACTCACACATTGCACCTTTCGGATTCGCAGAAGACAGTGGCGGCTTATGGGATCGGTTCGAAATGTAATCGTAATCGGTTTGGCGATCATTTTGGGTATTGGGAAGGCGCGCGCGGGAGAATTCGATTCGATTTTGCGCTGGCGGAATATTGGACCTTACCGCGGCGGGCGAACACGCGCGATCGCGGGGGTCCCGTCGCAGCCGAATGTTTTCTACATGGCGCCGGTGAATGGCGGGGTTTTCAAATCGACCGACTACGGTCGGACATGGCAGCCGATCTTTGATGATCAGCCGACCGCATCAGTTGGCGCGATCGCGGTTTCAATTTCAAATCCGAACGTTGTTTATGTCGGCAGCGGCGAAGGATTGCATCGGCCTGATCTTTCAGTAGGCGACGGCATTTATAAATCGGCTGACGCTGGAAAGACGTGGATGCATCTCGGATTACGCGACGCTCAGCAGATCGCGCAGTTAGCTGTCGATCCAAAAAATCCGGACCGCATGTTTGTTGCTGTAGCCGGTCATCCCTACGGGCCTAACGAAGAGCGCGGCGTTTATCGATCGCTCGACGGCGGAAAAACATTCGAAAAAGTTCTTTATCGCGATGAGAACGTCGGCGCGAGCGATGTGCTGATCGATCCGAGCAATCCGCAGGTTGTTTACGCGGCGCTGTGGGAATCGCGCGAAGGACCGTGGGAAAACGGAGTGTTCAATGGAGACGGCGGCGGCATTTTTAAATCCACCGACGCCGGCAATACGTGGCGCCAATTAACCAAAGGGCTGCCGAGCAACATCGTCCAGGCGAACATCGCGATTGCGCCGAGCGCGCCGAAAACATTGTTCGCCGCAGTCCGGACAAAGACGATCGCCAAACTTTATCGCTCGAACGACGCCGGCGAAACCTGGAGCGGCACGACCGACGATCCGCGGCCCGGCCTTGGAATCGGCGGCGGCGATCTCCCGGTGGTGCGGTTCGATCCAAAAAATCCGCAGATCGTGTACTCGACGAGCGTGGTCTGTTGGAAATCGACTGACGGCGGCAAAACGTGGGACGGCTGGCGCGGCGCACCTGGCGGCGACGATTATCAAAATGTTTGGATCAATCCGAATAATCCCGACATCATTCTGCTGGGTTCGGACCAGGGCGCGATCGTCACTGTGAACGCCGGCAAGAGCTGGAGCTCGTGGTACAACCAATCCACCGCGCAGTTGTATCACGTTAGCGCGGACAATGCGTTTCCGTATCGGCTTTACAGCGGCCAACAGGAAAGCGGTTCGGTCGGAATCAAAAGCCGCGGCGATGAGGGCAAGATCACGTTCCGCGATTGGCAGCCGGTCGCCGCAGAGGAATACGGTTACGTCGTCGTCGATCCGATCGATTCAGACATTATCATTGGCGGTAAACTGACGCGATTCGATCGACGCACTGGCCAGGCGCAAAATATACTTCCGGTGCCGCTGCAAACAGAAGACTTCCGGATGTTGCGGACTGAGCCGGTTGTCTTTTCGCCGCTCGATCCGCGTTTGCTCTTCTTCGCCGGAAACACGCTTTGGCAAACACGCGATCGTGGCGATCACTGGGAAAAGATCAGCCCGGATTTGTCGCGGCCGAATTACGAGCTGCCGGCGAGCATTGGAAAATACAAAGAGGACGCAACAAAGCAGGCTCGTCGGCGCGGCGTGATTTACACCGTTGCGCCGTCACCGCTCGACGCGAACCGGATCTGGTGCGGGACCGACGACGGTTTGGTTCATCTCACGACCGACGGCGGAAAAACCTGGAACAACGTGACGCCGGCCGGTGTTTCGGCGTGGCAGAAGATTTCGCTGATCGAAGCCGGACATTTCGATTCAAACACCGCGTACGGGGCGGTCAACACCATGCGGATCGACGATCTGCGGCCGCACATTTTTGCGACGCACGACAGCGGCAAAACGTGGACGGAGATTGCTAACGGAATAGCCCCCGGCCAAATCGTCAACGCAGTTCGCGAAGATCCGGAACGGAAAGGCCTCCTGTTCGCCGGAGCGGAAAAAGGCGTTTACGTTTCGTTCGATGACGGTGCGAACTGGGAATCGTTGCGATTGAATCTGCCAGCGAGTTCTGTGCGCGACCTAGTTGTTAAGAACAACGATCTCATCGTCGCGACGCATGGTCGCGGGTTCTGGGTCCTCGACAACATCACGCCGCTGCGGGAACTCAACAGGAACCAGCACGAGAATCTGCTGTTTAAACCGCGGACTGCGTTGCGCGTTCGCGTGAACCTGAACACCGACACGCCGTTGCCCCCGGATGAACCAGCTGGGGAAAATCCCCCCGACGGCGCGATGATCGATTATTTCCTTTCGAAAGATGCGAGCGGTCCGGTAACGATCGAGATCAAAGACGGCAAAGCCCAGTCAGTTCGGAAATATTCAAGCGCAGATGTGCCGGTACAGGCGAATCCGAAACGGCTCAAAATTCCGAGCTATTGGATTCGGCCGCCGCAATCAGTCTCCACGAAAGGAGGCATGCATCGGTTTCTGTGGGACATGCATTACACGCCGGTCCCGCATGTGGAACCGGAGTTTCCGATCTCCGCGACGTATCGCAACACGGCACCGACGGCGACATCACCATGGGCTGGGCCGGGTGATTACACGGTTACGTTGACCGTCGGCGACAAAACGTTCAGCCAACCGTTGACCGTCGCAATGGATCCACGCGTTAAAACATCGGCAGCCGACCTTCAGGAACAGTTCGCTCTCTCGTGGCAGTTGTATCAGCTACGGCTTCAGCTGGCGCCGATCGGCAAGAACTTTGACGAAATCGCCGAGCAGCTAACGAAACTCAAGGCACAGGCTGCGGAGCGACCTGACGTCACGCAAAAACTGGAGGCCTTTGCTCAAATACTCATGAAGTTTGGGCCGCCCCATCCGCGGCCAGGTGCTCCACCCTCGCTTTTCGTTTTGGAATCGACAACGCACCTGTTCAACGAGATCGAAGGCGCAGATGCTGTGCCAACAGCTGCAGTCAAGGTCGCAGTCGCGGATCTCCAGACAAAAATCGAACCGATGATGGAAGCGTGGCGCAAATTACTCGAAGCCGATCTTCCCGCGTTGAATCAGCAATTGAAGCAAGCGGGATTTCTGGAAATCAAAACTGAGGTTGAGCAGGTGAGGCGTTGAGAGGGTTGAGGCCGCAGTCATCGCCAGCGCATAATGTACGTTAAAATTTGCGGTATAAGGCGGTCGGAGGATGCATTGCTAGCCGCTCAGTGTGGCGCAGACGCCGTTGGTCTTCTCGTCGGCCAAAGACATAATAGCCCGGACTTTATTTCTGCTGCTGTTGCGAGGGACATTTCTCGCGCATTGCCGCCGTCGGTGGAAGCAGTGCTGGTAACCCATATAGAAGAGATAGGTGAACTTGAGCGGCTGTTGCAGCAGAGCGGAATCACGACCGTCCAACTTCACAGCGAAATTGCTCCCCACTCTGTGGAACGTTTGCGGGGCCGGCTTCCCTACGTGAAGATATTCAAGTCCGTCAATGTCATTTCTGCCGACAGTGTCGCCTATCCTGAAGCCTTCGAGAAGCTGGTGGACGGTTTCGTTCTCGACACGATCAATGTGGCGACTGGTCAAGTAGGAGGTACTGGAAAGATGCATGATTGGTCGGTCAGCCGGCAAATTGTCATGCGCTACCCGGAAATTGCGATTATCCTCGCTGGCGGTCTGAATTCTGAAAATGTGCGATCTGCGATCGAATACGTGCATCCGTTTGGCGTTGACGTGAATTCAGGAACGAAAGGATCCGACGGATTTAAAGATGCTCGCAAAATGCGTGAGTTCATCCGTGGAGCCAAGCGCTTAGGCGCGACAGGACGCTGAGATGATTGAGACTTGCCGGAGGCCCAACGGCAAAGCATCATAGGTGTATATACACTCATCATGACTGGAACAGGCGACCGAAAAATGCAGAGACCGCAGTCAGCAACAGCGGCTACAGAATACGGCTACCCGCCTTCGCGCAAGCTACGGCGTGGCGGGCAGGAGAATCGCGGGTGATCCGCCTCCGCGGAGTCTCCGTCTTTGCTAAAGCTCCGACGTGACAAGACGGCGTGGCAAGCAGTTTTGACTAGCAATCGCAGCTCTTGCCGCAATTGCATGCCTTGCCGTTATTCATCGGGCAATTCTTGCCCGTCTTCTTGCAGGCGGGTTGATCTGCCGAAAAGGCAGTCGCGCAAATAAGCGCGGTGAGAATCGAAAACAAAATTTTGGCGTACTGTTTCATACAAGATTTAATCTTCTCATATAGCTAAAGTTGCGCGAATTGCGTCAGGTGCTCAAGCCTGTCGGTTTACCGCCAGTGATGATGAGAACGCCAATAACCGTGTCGGCCGTGGAATCGGTGGGCACCGTAGAACCCGAACCGCGGCCCGTAATAGCCATAGCCCGGGTAGATGACGACGCCAACCGGCGGAGGGGGAGCGTAGCTACGGCGCGGCAGGCCCGCTTCCGCGTCCGCTACGGCGTGGCAGGCTTTTTCTCCACCAGCGACAGGAACGCTTCGTAACCTTCACCTTTCATTCTCTCGATTGGAATGAAATGGAAGGCGGCCGAGTAAACGGAGTAACTTTGTCCACTGGGCGATTTCGGGTCGGGAAAGATATAGCCTAGGCGGGCGTTGCTTCGTTTGGCGCGCACCTCGGTGCGCTGCATATCGTGCGAAGTGTCCAGCTTCTCGACGAGGAGATCTTTCGAGATCGGTTTGCTAAACGTGGGCATGCCGAGGCCGCTATCGAATTTGTCGAGCGAAGTGAAGAGTGGTTCGCCGCTAATGACATCGACATAGACGCCGGTGCGCTCGTTATTCCAGAACTCGTTTTGAAAAGGCGTTTGGGCGCCACCTTCACGCACGACGGAATATTCCTCGGCCTTTAATCGGCGTTTCAAGACGGCGTCGCTCGGGACGGGCCGGTTCGGATCGAAACCGGTGGTCTCCTTTTTCTCTTTCTGCACGAGAACGAAAATGTAGAGCCCCCCGGCGATGAGCACGATCGCGATGCCGACACCAACGTACGTGCTGAGGGCCGATCTTTCCTCGCTGGTGATTCGGCTCACGTACATTTGATCGCAGTCACGCTATTGAATCAGAGATTGGCCACGTCTGTCACTTATTTTTCTCAAACAGAGGGAGGACTGATTGCGCCGTTTCAGCGCTTGGAACCGTGAGACTATTTGGAAGTGTAGTCGAGGCGGAATAAGGTGCGGCATTCCTCGTTACCGCACATGACAGAATGGAATGCTACGGAGTACTATCGCCGGTCGTCGCTGCAGGAAGCGATGGCTCAGGAAGTACTCGCTCTTCTCGATCTTAAGGGCTCGGAGCGAATCCTTGATGTCGGATGCGGCGATGGAAAGATCACCGCGCAAATCGCTTCTCGCGTCCCGCGAGGTTCGGTTGTCGGGGTCGATCCGTCAGGTGACATGATTAGCTTCGCTCAGAGCCACTTCGGTCCGGCAACGCACCCCAACCTCCGATTTGAGCTGGCGGACGCTCGTTCTCTGCCTTTCCAAGACGAGTTTGATCTCGTGGTTTCTTTTAATGCACTGCACTGGATTCCTGAGCAGGATGCGGCTCTTGGTTCCATCCATTCTGCCTTGATTCCCGGTGGCAAAGCGCAGCTTCGGCTTGTCGCGGCAGGCGCGCGCAAGAGTTTGGAAAATGTCGTGGAAGAGACACGGCGAACGTCGAAATGGAGCGGTTACTTCCCCGATTTTCACGATCCTTATCTGCATCTGACATCAGACGAGTACGCAGCTAAGGCAGAGCGCAATGGTTTCCGGGTGCTGCGTGTTAATACCACGGATCATGCGTGGGATTTTGGGTCACGTGCGGCTTTTTCCGGTTTCTGTGCAGTAGGCTGCGTCGAATGGACGCGCCGTTTGCCCGAAGCCGAACGGCCGGAGTTCATCAACGATGTTCTGGATCGGTACCGAGCAGTAGCCGCCGATGGCAACGGGGAAGAAAATACCTTCAAGTTTTATCAAATGGATATCAGCTTGCTCGCAATCTGACGAAACTCCGGCCGCCTATCTATTGGATGAAGAAAACGGCGGTCGGGTGCAACATTTGACATGGCCCGCCACAGAAGAAGTGGCCGGAGTCTTGCGCAACGGCCGCTGAATTACGTGTGCGCTGCCACGAAGACAATGCTTGAAGAGGCCGAAGTCGTTTGTGCAGAGTGGACAACGTGATCGATCACACGCTGCGATATGCTCCTCCCGAAGACGTCATTCGGTTTGCGCGCGAGAAAGGTTGGTCAACTGTCAAAATCGTGCGGACAGTCAGCGGTTCCCTATCACATCACGAAGCACTTAACGTCGCGCGCGAGAGTGGGCACCGTTGCTCGGTTTATCCATGACCGAATTTATGAAGCTGCGCAAAAACAAATAAGCGCTAAAGCTCTTTCAACCGCTCAATCATCGCTTCGCTATAGCCGTCTTGGCGAAGCTTGTCGTAGTCAATTTTGTCGCCCTTTTTGCGAAGTGCATCCTTGATTCCCTTGAGAAGGCGATCTCCAGCTTTGAGGCTCTCAAGTGAAAATTTCTGTCGTTTCGGAGCGATTGCGGTTGCCATTGCATCGCTACCATAGGGCATGCCCACCAAATTCTTACACAGCAATTGAAAGTGAAACAGCACTGTCGAGAGGGACACCCACAGAATTGAGGTGCAAAAGCGCGGTTTAATTGGCTGCGAAGCGGAGCAGTTGAGGTATTTGTTTATCAGCCAGCCGTGATGTCGATTCTCACAACTTATCTCGAGATGCATTCGCCGGATCAGCTCCGCCCAAAGCGATGGGCAGATGGACGGTTTCAAATCCGGGAGAAGAAAGAACGCGACTGGCGATTCAATCGGGATCTCTATTTTGCCGTCGGGGAAAAGTGGTCGTGGAACGACAAACGTGTGTGGACCGATGAGCAATGGAAGCAATACGGGCTCGCACCGGAGTTACGGACTTTTGGCGCGTATTACGACAATTCGCTCGCAGGTTATTACGAACTGCGTCGCGACAAGAATGACGGTACCGAGATCGCTTATTTTGGTTTGTTGCCGGAGTTTATCGGTCGCGGATTCGGAGGCGCATTACTTACGAGCGCAATTGAAGAAGCGTGGCGGGTGTCGCCCTCAATCACTCGCGTTTGGGTGCATACCTGCACGCGGGATCATCCCGGTGCGCTGGCCAATTACCTGGCCCGCGGCATGGTGATTTACAAGCGAGAAGCAGCAGAAAGCTGAATAGTTCCCCGTGTCGAGACATCGTCATTCCTTTCTTTATCGCCATTCGCTGAGCATGGTCGCGGTCGGGCTCCTTATCGTCTAGATAGTCGGATATCGAATGCTCGATCAAAAACGCATCTGGGCGCATTTTTTGGCAACGCCATTGCCGATTGGAGCGGCTCGGTCGTCATCATTTTGGGAACGAAATTTTTGTACGAAATCGGATCTGTCGAGAGCCGCCCGGTTAAAGGAAAACAGCGTTTCGCGTGGCTCGATTTTCTGCATCGGCATTCACTTTTGATATTCATCGTAATCACCGGGATTGGCTGGGCTCTTTTGTTTGCGCGGATGAATGCGGACAGCAAATGGGGCCAGGTAGTGGGCAACATTGTCTCCGAATGGGTGCAGATGGCCGGCCTTGTCTTCCTTGCCAAGCGGCTGATCGAAATCGGCTCCAAAGAGAGTCGCCGCTAATGCTCCCCCAACTTTGCAGCTGACGGCCCTTGCTAAGCTTCCATCTTCGCCAAGGCTACGACGTAACGAGTCGGCGCGGCGGGCACAGCCGCCGCTACACGGCTCGCTTGGATATAAAGCCGAACGTCAATGCATCATAGGTGTATATACACTCATGATGATTGAAAACAGGCGCTGGATCCGCCTACGAGTTTGCTTCCGGTCTTCGTTGAATCTACGACGTGACGAGACGGCGCGAGTGGGTGAGTGTTGACGCTTATGGGACATAGCCAAGGCAGAGATAACGTTAAGAAACGCAAGGCACGCCGTAAAAAGACGGAGCGCCTCGCCCTCGCGAAGACCAAGCAGAACACGCGCGGGCGGGAGTCGCGCGGGTAGACGGCAAAGCAGCTAGGGTAGCTGGCGCAAACGCAGCAACGTGAGTGATCAAAGCGGCGAAACAACGCCCCCGAACACCGCGTGTGGATCAGAGCTCCCGATCAACACTCATTTAAAACGGACGGACGCGAGGAATTTTTTTTCCCGAAAGGGATGCGCCCAGCCCGTTTACGAGTAGATTGTCGCGATGCCGACTTACATTTACGAAACCACCGATCCCACCAAACCGATACGAACCTTCGAGGTTAAGCAAAGCGTCCACGACGACCCGCTTCGCAATGATCCGGAAACTGGCGAACCAGCGCGCCGTGTGATCTCGGCTGGTTACAGCCTTCTCATTCGCGGAAAATCTGTTGGTCCTTCGGTCGGCTCAGTCGGTTCACACTGAGCCTTGATCTCGGCAGGGTTGCCGGACATTTTCCAACAGTAAAAAGAACGTCAGCGACTCTGCTCTGGAATCATTTCGCGATCTGGTAAAGTCGCCGCGTTTGCCTTCCACCGGGCCTGTTCCTTAACCTGCACAAGATTCGGGTCGACTCTGACAATAAGCGGTGAGCGCAATGCACCACGATGGCTTTAACTGAATCCAGATCATGATCTCGAAAATTATTAGCCGCGCGGCATGTCTGACGGAACTCACTTCCAATTCCAAATCCTTCTCCAACTGTCCAGACTTGCACGGTGGTGTTCCAGATTTGCCCGGAGATAGAATCTTTATGAAGCCCGCTCTGGGTGAAAAAGAGGTCGTCCCGCCGGCAATTGCAGGGCTTGTGGCCTAAAATTCAACTGTCAAAATGAATTGCCAATTTCAAGCCAAAGCGGCTGCAAATCCTCGTTGTTGAGCGCCATCAACTTAAATTTTGCGGCGGCTTCCCGGCATGTGACCACGGTTTTCACGATTAAAAACTTAACTCACGTTTGATGCTCGTTTTCGATAGCGCTACCGAAGCGCAGCTCAGACCGCACCCGCAGCAGAACCCGCTGCGCGTGACCGTCTGTGTCCAAAGTTATCCATGATAAAACAGGTCATGTTGATATTCTTGCGCGCGCCACGATCGAGATGGGCATATCGATGGTGCCTGCTCATTCGATTCTCGGGTTGGTTAGGAATCGCCCGTTCTGATCGGAATTACGATCGGCTCTGGAATCATTTTCGCGATCTGGTGAAGTCGCCGCGTTTGCCTTCCACGCGGCCGTTCCTCAACGTGCACAAGATTCGGGTCGACTCTGACAATAAGCGGTGCGCGCGATGCACCAGGATGGTTTTAACTCAATCCAGAAAGGTAAATATAAATGAATACATTAATAACATGGAATCAGCTTAGAGAGATGGAAGCGCAAAATCGTTTCAATCGATTCTTGGGCGAATTTCCGATTTCGAACAGAATGGGCAGTGACGAGATCCACAGCCTGGCGGTCGCAGATTGGTCACCGGAGGTTGATATCAGTGAAGATGAGCACGGGTATCTCCTGAAAGCTGATCTTCCTGAAATCAAGAAGGATGACGTTAGAGTAACAGTCGAAGATGGCATCCTCAACGTTTCCGGAGAACGCAAAACCGAGAAGGAAGATCAGAAAAGAAAATTCCATCGCATCGAGCGATCCTGTGGCACTTTTCGACGCAGCTTCACGCTGCCTGAAGATGCCGACAGCACGAAAGTGACGGCGGAGTTCCGCGACGGAGTGCTGCAAGTGCACCTCCCGACGACACCGATAGCAAGATCAAAAGCTATCGAAGTCAAAGTGAAATAATGCGCTAACACTGGCGGCGAGCGTGCGGAAGGTTCCGTGCGTTTGCCCCACCAGTGTAAAGCTGCGTCGACTCTCGTTAAACCGCCGTCGGCCCTCTAAGCCTATGGAACAGATAAACCCTAACCACCTCGGACGCGCGAATTCCGAAGCCCGCACAGTCAGAGACATTATCGAGCCTGCGAAAAGCATTTCTAATGAGGTTTCTGTAAAGACGGCTTTAGACGAAATGCAGGCGCGGGCAATCGATTCGTCACCTGTAATCGATCAACGCGGCGAATTATTGGGTATCGTCTCGAAGAACAAAATGAACCGGAACGTGGGTGGTTTGGGACACGACCCCAAGACAGAACCGGTAGAAGCACACATCGAAAAAGACAATGTTTATTGCTTCGAAGACCAGACGATTGCGGAGGCGGAGCAAATGATGCTCAACGCAAAGATCGGCGAAGTTCTTGTAGTAACCCGCGAAAAATTGCTGGTTGGAACGATATATATTGAAGCGATTGCACAGAAGAAAAGATGGAGAAAACGCTTGGAACCTCTGAAATCCTGCGCCTGAGAGCGCCACAATCGGGTATTCGATACCGTTACTCCACCACTAGTAATCAACGAATCCCTCAAAAGGTGAGAGCGTGGCCACCGAGGCTTTAACCTGTGCCATTGGCCCTTATACCGAGCGTCGCAGCTTGGGAAGCGATTTGCGAAATTGTGTGGGAGAGCGACCGACGATTCGCTTAAACGCGCGATTGAAGTTCGTCATGGATTGAAATCCGGAGGCGAAGGCAGTTTCGCTAATTCGCGAGTTGGGATTGAGCAAAAGCGTCTTCGATTTCTCCACTCGAACTCTCGAGAGGTAGTCGATGAAATGTATCCCGGTCGCTTTCTTGAACATCTTGCAAAAGTAATGCCTGCTGATATTAGCCGCGTGGGCTACCCGCCCGAGCGACAGCGGCTCCGCCTGATGCTTCTCGATGAATTGCCGCGCTCGCGCCATGCTCGCGGACTCGTCCTTTTCGCGCCGTACAACCAGTTGATTCGACAAGATCGAAAGGTGTTGCGCAAAAATACTCAGGAGCCGCAACATCGCGCGATATCGGTCCGGCGATAAAACGCATGTCCGAAAATAAGCCCGCTCAAGTCGCGCCCAATCTGTCTTGTAGCCCCACTCGCGGAGCTGCCGGGTAATGGTGGCGAAATGTTTCTTTGTTGGGTTCTTGAGCATGACTTCGCCGGTCTCGAGAAAGCCAAGAATGTGGTCGCCTACATACACCGGCACTGCACTTTCGGAGAGTCCGGCAAACCAGGTTACGGTGCGTGTTGTCGAGTCCGGTTCGCGAGACGCGTCGGTCTGGGCCCTTAAGCACGCGGCGCGAGCCTTGTTGAAACGAGCCAGAATTGACGCCAATGAATCGCTATCCTCTTTTCCATGGTGCGCCGGCGACCAGGAATCGTGTCCTCGGATATTGAGCGGCAAACCCATGGCTTCGCTAAAAGCCCGTTCGTAATCTCTGAAAATCTGCGAGCGCGAAAGATGTTGCATGACTTCCTGATCAGAGGATCGCGGCGCGTTTCGTTTGCTCATCACGCCTTTCGAAGCGGTATGCGTAACCGCGTTTGCGTGTCGCATCCCCGGGCGCATTTTAAAACGCGAACCCTCTCAGTGGCACTTGTCCTGATCGAAGCCCTTGCGCGCGGTATCCATTGCCGAACGTCTGCTGCTTAACATCGCGAGTCTGATTTGCGGGTGAAGCGCGAAGCTGTCGGAAAACCACAGCTCGACATTTAGAGCCTTTATGTCGCTTGAAATAAATCGCGCTGCTTTGTTTGGCTATTGGCTGCATTTTTGTTACGGGGGACTTTTATAGAGGCTCCGCTCGTCTTCGTTCGCTATGCGCGTGCTCGCAGCCACTGTAAGCCGGGCCACGATCTTTGAAAGCCCGCATCTCAACGCGGTGCGAACATGATTTCGTGCCTCGTAAGCGGATCGCGAGCACACCGCCTCGCCGCCGCAACAATTCCGCTCGTTTTGTCGCGGTGTCGCTTCAGTCTACTTGGGCGAGGGCGCGATGAGTAGCAGCGATAGATCCATTGGATCCCGTTCGCGTCAAAGCGCCGAGCAGTTCCGTGAGGCGCGACTCGTAAGAGTCGCACCTGGGACATTCGCCATTGGACTGGACCCATTCGGGATGTTGGATGCGCAGATCATCGTGAATCTGTAGCTGGAGCTCGGTGTAAGTGTGGATTTGGTGATACATGGCTATTGTCTTTGTGAAAG
>QHOD01000210.1 GCA_003218615.1 Verrucomicrobiota bacterium | reverse complement strand
CACGCACTTCGCCGTAGAAAAATTTGTCGTCCGATCTGAATCCGCCAAATGTGCGCATGGTTAAGTTATCTCGGCACAACGGCCACAAAATTGCGCACGGGTTTTTGCTCGGGGATTGAAAACGCGCTGCCGTTCTCCTGTGCGAACCAAAATGCGCTAGAGGAGCCGCCATCGAGATTTAATGAGCGCTGAATTTTCAAGTCATCGGCCAATCGCGTTGTTACAAGAATCTTTGCCAATTTCGCGAGCGAAATCTCCGAACAAACGCCGAGCTCGATGCGGTCATTCGTTCCGGTCGCTGCGAAAGTCCGCCGCGCCGAGCGTGAATCATCCAGTCCGCGCACGCGCTGGCCAAGATCGACAAGAAACGGACCACATTGGATCGCGGCATTAAGTTTTTGTTGTCGCGAAAATTCGCGGGTGCGCACGATCTCTACTCCGCGCGATGATCCAGCCAGCACACCAGTCAACAACTTTGCTCGTTGCAGCGGCGCAACCATGTTTCCGCCGGCAATCAGTAAACCAATCGGCCTGTAGTCGCGATCGAAGTAGCCACCGTTCACACCGGCTAGACATCTTTGCTGCCGCATCACGTGCGCAAGGTCGTGGCGTGGCGGGGCTGGCTGATCGATCAGCTGCAGAGTGCACGACTTTGTCGAAAACAATGCGAAATCAATCGTGGCGCGCTCATTCGTTTCAGAATCTTCCAGAACAACGTGTCGATGCACAACATCTGCGCGTCCCGGTTCTGAATTCGCGGAGAGAATCGACCACTCCGCGTGCGCCGTGGCGGCGACGGCGAGAAAAAGAAGCGCGGCGCTAGGCTTTCGCACCGTACTTGTCGATCAAAGCTTGAAAGCGCGGATCGTTTCGCAACGGATCCCATGCCGGACTCAGTTTAAGAAGCGGCACGGTCACACCGCTCGGCCGGCTCAACAAACCATCCAGAACCTCGATCGCCCGGTCGTTTTCGCCCACGATGCAATAAACTTCGGCCACGCCGGCCGTGATTTCCGGCCCGCCAAAGGCGTCTTTGCTCTCCGGCAGCAATTCGGCGGCGCGCTGCGCTTCAGCCAGGGCGGCATTTTTTTGTCCGAGATAGGCGAGAATTTTCGCGAGCTGAATACGCATGTCCGCCGCATCGGGGCTTTGTTTCAGTTGCGCTTCGACGAGGTCTTTTGCTTTCAGGAAGGCGGCTCGCGCGCCCGCTTCGTCCTGGAGCGCTTTTCGCGCAAACCCGATGAGATAATATTTAGCACACAATTTTGCGGGAATCGATGTGAAGAGATCGTCTGGCAGGCTTTCCGCTTCGCGCAATCCTTCTTTGTATTTTCGTTCCAAAAGAAAAACGTCCGCGCGCGCGCCAGCGATCCTAAGTTTCTCCTCGTTGCTCATCGGCATCGATTTCACCGACTGAAATGCTTGCTCCGCAACGCTCAGATCGCCTTTTTCGGCGATAGCCAGCTTGGACTTGATCTCCCAAAGTCCCACCCCTGTTGGGTTAATTTGAAGGCCGCGGTCGATCGTTTTGTTAGCCGCATCGAAATCTCGCAACATCTCGTAATTGTGAGAGAGATTCTGCAACACCCAGCTGTCTTTCGGATTTAGGCTGGCAGCCTTCTCGAGACTGGCGGTGGATTCCGACCATTTTCCCAGGCGGCGCTGGATCGCGCCGAGAGCGAGATAACCGTCGGCATCGTTAGGCAAACCGCGCTGCGCGATTTCGAATTCTTTCAGCGCCGCTTCGAAATTATTGTCGCCGTAATACTGCGAAAATCCCAGCGCGAGGTGGGCCTCCGGCAGGTCGGGCTGCAATTGCAACGCTTGGTCCGCGAGAGCGCGCGCTTTTTCGCGCCGTTCCCGAGTTGGATCGAAGGTGTGGACGATCCAACTTTCCAACTGCGAGTACCACGCGAGAGCGAGCGCAAATTTCGGATCGAGCTCGATGGCCCGCGCATAAAGCTGCTCGCTTTGCTTCAATTTCCCGATATCCTCAACCCCGGCCACAAAAAGATTGTGCGCCTGGACAAAAGCGAGATAGGCTTCGCCGTTTTCCGTAGGCTTGCGTTCCATTTGCGCTTGTTCGGCGGGTGACAATTTGGCCTGCAGTTCACCCGCGATCTTTTTTGCGAGATCGGTCTGAATCGCGAATACATCCGTCAAATCACGATCGTAATCTTCGGCCCAAATGTGCTGGTCGTTCTCGGCGTTAATCAATTGCACATTGACGCGGACCCGATTTCCGATGCGGCGAACGCTGCCTTCCAGAATGGTAGCCACACCTAGCGCCTTGCCGATCTCACGAACGTTGGACGCTTTTCCCCGATAGGGCATGACCGATGTACGAGATATCACTTTCAGATCGCCAATCTTCGACAAATTGGTGAGCACGTCGTCCTGGATGCCATCGGCGAAGTAGGCGTTTTCCTTGTCGTCGCTCAAATTTTCAAACGGCAATACCGCAATCGACTTGTCGATCTTGTGCGCGGAAGCGCGGGGGAGAAGAAGAAAAAATCCGGCGATTGCGGAAACCAGCACGCCCGCGGCGACGAGGACAAGCAAATTGCGCCGCAGATTTGCTTTGGGAGCGGAAGCTGGCGTCGTCTTTATACCTTGCGGTGTGACATCAAAAGCCCACGCGAGAAGCAGCGCGATCGGGAACCCGATGAGTAACAGGACGATCACCAGGCGCAGGGCCCAGTTTGGCAATTCCCACGCGGGAAATGCAGCGGAGGCCAGCTGAATAATGCCTCCGGCAGCAATGATGTAGGCTGCGGCCACGCGGTAAACCTTGCGCCGCTTCACTTCCTCGAAGAAGCCGCTCAAAGCAACAGATTTGGGTTCGCCAGGATTATAGTTCAACGGCGGAAATATAGACACGAAAACGCACAATGGCGTTCACTTTACGCCTGTGGCGAAAACGGTTTGAAAATGCGGGCTCTGTTTCTCGCGTGCGACCACGCTCACTTCAATTTCGCGGAAGCTGTTTTTTTCCAGAAACTGATGCAACTGCACTTCGCTAAAGCCGAGCCAGTGGTCTGCGTACAATTCGCGAGCCCGTTCGAAGCGATGGCTCAAAAGATCGAGGATGACCAGCCGGCCGCCGCGTTTCAAAATGCGATGTGCCGCCCCAATGGCCTGTTGCGGATGAATGGCGTGGTGCAACGCCTGACTTAAAATCGCAAGATCGACGCTGTTGTTTGCGATCGGGGGTTCTTCGATGTCGCCAAGCCGGTATTCAAGATTTTTGAAGCCGTGTTTTTTTGCGAGCTGGGACCCGAACTCGACCATCTTCGGCGAATTATCAATTGCGACAACCTTGCGAGCGTTTTTCGCCAGCAACTGTGAAAGCGTTCCTTCACCGGCGCCAAGATCCGCCACGGTTAGCTGTGGCAGCAACGTGATGAGCGCGTGCGCCAGCGCCTGCCACGACCGGCCCGGACAGTAACGCCGCCCAAATTTTCCCGCGAGTTCATCGAAGTACTCGCGCGCCTTGTCCTGACGTTTGCGCAGAACAAGTTTGAGGCTGGTGCGATCGTGCGCTGTTTCCGGCAATTCGCGCGCGAGTGTCCGGGTCAACTCCGTAATCCGCGCCCGGCGTGAATCCTGTCCATTTTCGCTGGCGCCATAGTAAACATTTTTTCCGGCCCGCCGATCTTCCACCACCCCTGCGCGTTTTAACTGCGCGAGATGACTTGAGATACGGGACTGTCCCATACCTAAAATTTGTTGCAGCTCTGCCACCGAAAGTTCTTCCTGCTCGAGAAGAAGCAGCAGACGCAAACGAGTTGGGTCGGCGAGCAGTCGCAGGAAATTTATGGTTGACGCCATCGGAACGTCCAACGATATATCGACGTATCATGATTGGTCAATATGTGGGGATCGTTGAAGCGTTAAAACGCTGAAGCGTTGAACCGGTTGCCGATCGAGAGTCTCAGACGTTTCAACCCTTCAAGAATTTGCTTCACCATGTCCCATCGTTACATCTTTTCCTCCGAATCGGTCACCGAAGGTCATCCCGACAAAGTTTGCGATACCATCAGTGATTACATCCTTGACGCCTGCCTCGAACAAGATCCGCTGAGCCGCGTCGCTTGCGAAACACTCGCGAAAGGCAACCTGGTTGTCCTCGCGGGCGAGATCACAAGCAACGCCAAACTCGATTTTGAAGACCGGGTTCGCAACGCTATCCGGAGCATCGGCTATGTGAATGGCGATTGTATTTTTCACGCCGACACCTGCCGTGTGATCTGGGAGATGAGCGAGCAATCGCGCGACATCAAGCAGGGTGTCGATCAAGCGGCGGCTGAAGGCAAGGGAACGGCCGAGCAAGGGGCTGGAGATCAAGGGTTGATGTTCGGTTTTGCGTGCAATGAAACGCCGGAACTAATGCCGGCTCCCATTTCATTCGCGCACAAACTCGGGCGCGAGCTCACGCGATTGCGCAAGTCGGGCGAAATCCCGTGGCTGCGGCCCGACGCCAAGACCCAGGTTTCGATCGAATATGACGGCTACAAACCGGTGCGCGCCACAACCGTGGTGGTTTCTTCGCAGCACGCAGCCGATGTGAAACAAAAGGAAATCCGCGAAACCTTGATCGAACTTCTGATCAAAAAAATGATGCCACCTGAATGGATCGACGAGAAAACAACCTACCTGATTAATCCGACTGGCCGGTTCGTCATCGGCGGCCCGGAAGGCGACGCTGGCATCACCGGGCGCAAAATTATTTGCGACACCTACGGCGGAATGGGCAGGCACGGTGGCGGAGCGTTTTCGGGAAAAGATCCCAGCAAAGTCGATCGCAGCGCGGCTTACATGGGACGCTGGATCGCAAAAAATGTTGTCGCTTCCGGATTGGCGGACCGTTGCGAGGTCCAATTCGCTTATGCGATAGGCCATCCGGAACCTGTGAGTGTTAGCGTCGATACATTTTGCACTGGCAAAGTGGACGAAGAAAAATTGGAGCGGGCGATCTGGGAAGTTTTTAATTTCAAGCCCGCTGAGATCATAAAGCAGCTCAATCTGCTCCGTCCGATTTATCGAAAGACAACCAACTATGGTCACTTCGGTCGCGTCGATGATCTCGATGCGCTCAGCTGGGAACGAACTGACAAGGCCGACGAACTTAAAAAAGCAATGAAATAATGAAAATAACGACCGCTCCACCGCAGAAGACAGACCACAAAATCCGCGACATAAATCTGGCGGATTTCGGAAGTAAAGAAATTTCCATCGCGGAAAAAGAAATGCCGGGCTTGATGGCAATCCGCGAGAAGTACGCACCGCAAAAGCCGCTCGCAGGTGTTCGCGTGACCGGCTCGTTGCACATGACCGTCCAGACCGCCGTTTTAATCGAAACACTTGTCGATCTTGGCGCAACTGTGCGCTGGGCGAGTTGCAACATTTTTTCAACGCAAGATCACGCAGCAGCGGCGATCGCGAAATCTGGCGTCTCGGTATTCGCGTGGAAAGGCGAGAGCCTCGAAGAATATTGGTGGTGCACTTATCAAGCGATCTCGCACTCGAATGGCAAGGGCCCACAACTCGTAGTTGATGATGGCGGCGACGCCACGCTGCTCATTCACAAAGGTTACGAACTCGAGGAAGGCAGCGATTGGGCGAAGACGAAATCGGCAAACAAAGAGGAGCAGGTGATCAAAGATTTGCTGCTCGAAATCCAGCGTGAGAATCCATACCGCTGGCACGAGATCGTGAAGGATTGGCGCGGCGTGTCAGAAGAAACGACCACTGGCGTGCATCGTCTTTACAAGATGCACCAGGAGAACCGGCTGCTTGTGCCAGCGATCAACGTCAACGATTCGGTCACCAAATCGAAATTCGATAATCTCTACGGTTGCCGGCATTCGCTGGTCGATGGTTTGAATCGGGCACTCGATGTCATGCTCGGCGGCAAAGTCGCGGTCCTATGCGGCTACGGCGATGTTGGTAAAGGCTGCGCGCAATCACTGCGCGGTCAGGGCGCGCGGGTCGTCATTGCCGAGATCGATCCGATCAATGCTTTGCAAGCCGCGATGGAGGGTTACGAAGTCACGACCCTCGAAGACACGCTCGGACGCGGCGACATTTACATCACAGCCACCGGCAACATCGACATCATCACGCTCGAGCACATGGAGCGAATGAAAGATCAGGCGATCGTCGCGAACATTGGCCACTTCGACAACGAGATTGAGGTAGATGCGCTCAACTCCGCGAAAGGCGTGAAGAAAACCAACATCAAACCGCAGGTCGATAAGTATACCTTCCCGGATGGGCACGAGATTTTCCTGCTCGCCGAAGGCCGGCTGGTAAATCTCGGTTGCGCCACGGGCCACCCCAGTTTCGTCATGTCGAACTCGTTTTCCAATCAAGTCCTGGCGCAGCTCGATCTGTGGAAGAATCGAGAAAATTACAAAGTTGGCGTTTACGTTTTGCCGAAGAAACTCGACGAAGAAGTCGCGCGGCTACACCTGAAAAAAATCGGCGTGAAGCTCACCAAGCTCTCCGAAAAACAAGCCGATTACCTCGGCGTCCCAGTCGACGGCCCGTTCAAGTCGGAGCACTATCGGTACTGAGTTTTACGGAGTGCATGATCATTGGGTTCGGTGACGTGCAAACGGTTAAACTGAGGTCATCGTTCTCGATTCGTTTGATTTTCGTTCAGCCGATTACTTTGCCGCCGATAGCAAGCACCCGGGCGTCACTGCGCCGACTGCGAGCGCGAATTGCAACGCGACGGGAGTTTCCTCCCGCTTCCTCAATTTGTTTGATTTCATCTGTTTAACTCCGCGCTCGTCACTTGAACGTAGCTGCAGTTCGATTGTCCGCCAGGTCGCCATTTTCCCAAAATGTGAACGCACTGGTTTTTGTTTGCCGCGTCGGTGAGGATGTCCGTTGCACGTCTTGGTGCCGCCAGCCAGACGGTTGATCGGGTGCCGTGAAAATCGAACATAATTTGCGGTGTGCATGGCTCACCGGCATACAGCGAAACCCACCCGACTTGATCGAAACGCAAACCGACCGCAGCCGCCCTAACCTGCGTCGCCGGCTTCTTGATCTGGGCGCAACCTGCCATTCCGGTCAGAACGGCCGCTGCAACGAGCACACTTGATGAGAACTTTTTCATCCTAAGCGCTTCAAACAATGCCTGATTCACTGCTCCTCAGCATGAACGCGATGCAGCAGGCGATGAACGAACGGCGCGAGCAGTACTGAAACGATGCCGATGAATGCCAGGCCCGAAAATAAAGCGTAACACGACGCGAAAACTTTCGCGGCGTTGGTCGTCAAGGGATCCACTGGACCCATTCCACCGAGAATCATTGACGCATTGAGGAGCGAATCGATCCAGCTCAAGCCGGCAATGTAATGATAGCCGAGAATGCCGCCGCCAAGGCCAAGAGCCAAAACTCCAAATCCTGCCACCCAGTGCCGCGCAACGCGCTTGAGAAATTTGGGCGTGCTAAGAAGAGGCTGTTTTCGGTGCTCGTACATGGTTTGCGCAGATTTTGCTAGTGCTTAACTCCCGTATCGGGCATCCCGAGTTTGCGCGCCAGATAAGCTGAGAAATAGCCCGCATAACGCTCTTGCAATTCCGGACGCTGCCAGTCTTTGCCAGTCACAATTTTCCGGCAATTAGGCGCGCCGCATTTGCATTCAACGGAGTAATCGTCGTCGTCGGTCGTCGCCCAATCGTGCGTGAGCTCTTCGCCGGAACGGATGTCGCGCATGGCCACGAACGTGATCTCGCCGCGCATCCCGAGATTCGCGTCGCAGGAATGATTGCTGTAAAGCATGGAGCCTTCACTTTCCTCCTTCGTGACCGGCGCGATAAAGCGATTATCGTCGATCTGAATTTCGACGGGGCCCAGGCGCGGCGTAATTTCAAGGCGCAATGTCTGGCGATCGACAATATAGCCGCCTTTCACCGCAACGATTTCGTCTTTGACAATATTGGCCGTGGCAAACAAACCGCGCCCGTGGATTTTACTCTCACGCACTTCCGTTTTCGGCGAGAGGTGGGAGAGACGAAGCATCTTGCCACACGCTAACACAGATTTACGTTCGTGATTCGCGATCGGTGAATCGTGATCCGATGTAACGATTTAACATTTTAACGCTTAAACGATACCCAATGAAATCACGTCCGGCCGCCGTCATTTTCATTCTCGTCACGGTGACCCTAGACATTCTGGCGATGGGTTTGATCATTCCCGTCTTGCCCAAGCTGATTCTCGATTTTCTTGGTGGCGAGATGACCGACGCGGCGAAATGGAGCGCCCGGTTCGCGGTGGCCTTCGCGCTTATGCAGTTTTTCTTTTCACCCTTGCTCGGCGTGTTGTCAGATCGATTTGGAAGACGTCCGATCATCCTGCTCTCAAATCTCGGGCTCGGCCTGGATTACATCGTGATGGCGATAGCGCCCACGTTAAACTGGCTTTTCCTCGGTCGAATTATTTCCGGAATCACGACTTCAAGCATTCCAACCGCAATGGCTTATATCTCAGACGTCACGCCAAAAGAAAAGCGAGCTGGAGCGTTCGGCCTGATCGGTGTGGCATTCGGCATCGGATTCACATTCGGACCTGCGATTGGCGGATTGGCGGGCGATGTCAATCCGCGTCTCGCGTTTTGGATTGCAGCAGCTCTTAGCCTAGCGAATTGGCTCTGGGGTTACTTCTTCGTTCCGGAATCGCTCGCGCGTGAACAGCGAAAGGCGTTTGAACTACGCCGCGCAAATCCAGTCGGTTCGCTTACGCTACTGCGTTCGCATCACGAACTTTGGCGACTGACTACGATCCAGTTTCTTGCCTACCTTGCCCACAACGTCTTTAGCGTTTGGGCGTTGTACGCAATCTATCGCTATAGCTGGAGTCAGGGAATGATCGGAATATCGCTGATGGTCGTTGGCATCGTGACAGCCGTTATTTCAGGAGGCTTGACTGGTCGAATGGTGAAACGCTTCGGGGAGAAGCGGACGCTTTACATCGGACAATGTTTTGGTGCGAGTGGGATGGTGGTTGCCGGTCTCGCCAAAACGGGCGCTTGGTTGCTCGCATCGATCCCAATCATTTCGCTCTGGAACATTTCCATGCCGGCGGCCCAAAGCATGATGACTCACCGCGTCAGCGAACGCGAACAAGGCGAGTTGCAGGGCGCCCTGCAAAGTATGCGTTCAATCACTTTCATTATCGGACCGTGGTTGTTCCTCCGGATCTTCGGATGGTTCATCGATGCAAAAAATTCGATTCACCTGCCGGGAGCGCCTTATTTTCTCGGGGGGGCGTTGCTTTTCACGGCGATGCTTATGGCAACGCGTGTCGAACAACCACAGCTTCCACCGACCTCCACCGGTCCGATTCACGATGTTGTCCCGCCGGAAAGTATACCGTCCGGGCCGATCTCCGCCGATCGTTGATTCGCAAGAAAATGTTTGAGTTCTTGATTGTGGCTCGACTAACTTCGGCTGTGGTGAAAGCGATACTTCGCTGTGCAGGGGTTGCGATTGTGATCTGTTCCTGGATTGCGATCTCGAACCATTGCGCTTTTGCTGCGATCGCGACAAAAACCGGTTCAGCGCAAAACGAGTGCCCGTTTCATTCCAAGCCGGCAAAGCAAAAGAAGCAATCTTCGCAAGTGCAGTGCTGCAAAGTCTTGCGTGCGGTTGTTCTTGCGAAAACGAAAAGCTGGACTCGCGATCACGCCAATTTTTCGGCCGTCGCTCTTTCCTTTGAGGAATGGGCGCGTGTTGGGCATTCGCGAGCTGCGCTGGCGCCATTGTTTCTCGATACCGGGCCGCCCGGCGCGCACTCATTTGCTGAGTTAATTCTGCAGCGGAGCCTTTTCGCTCACGCTCCGCCATCGCTTGGGTAAAGGACATCGCTCTGCGATGTCGGACGGCGCGGCGCGCCGTCCCTGCAACTGTAGTGGCAGATGTGTCGCCTGCATTGCGCAGACCGGCAGCCGGCACGGTTGCCCTACAAGATCCCAATCACTTTTAGATCGACATAATGAAAAACATTTTAATTTTAATCAGCGCCATCGCACTCGGCACAAGCGGCGCGACTCCGAAAGATTGCCCGAAATGCGGGATGAAACTCGTGCCGAAAGAAGAGAAGAAACGCTCAACCTCCAAAATCGAACATCCAACATCGAACGCAGAGAATCACACGGGACACGCGGGTCGCGACTCACATCGCCATGACATGCCAATGGAACACATGATGATGCAATCGTCGGTGAACATTGCCGATCCAATGAGCCGGGAGAGTTCTGGCACGTCGTGGGTCCCGGATTCGACTCCCATGTATGGCAAGATGTTCATGTTCGGCAACGACATGCTCATGCTGCACGGCGCGATTTTCCCGCGCTACACGAACGTCAGCACACGACGCGGCGACGACCGGATCGATGCGCCGAACTGGATCATGGGGATGTATTCCCATCCGCTCGGCGACAGCGGGCAGCTCGGCGGCCGTTTAATGATGAGTCTCGATCCGTTGACCGAAGGCGGGCGTGGCTATCCGCTCCTTTTTCAAAGCGGCGAATCGTGGCACGATCAACCGCTGCACGATCGCCAACATCCGCATGATTTGTTTGACGAATTGTCGATCAGTTATTCGCAGAAGCTTGGCGGCGATCTCAGCGGGTATGCGTATTTCGGCTATCCAGGCGAACCGGCGCTCGGGCCGCCTACATTCATGCACCGCCTTTCCGCGATGGATGATCCGGACGCGCCGCTCGGTCATCACTGGCAGGATTCGACCCATGTCACGTTCGGCGTCGCGACCGCAGGGCTGCAATGGTCCCGCCTTGGCGGGGTGAAGATTGAAGGCAGTGTTTTCACCGGCCGCGAGCCGGATGAACACCGTTATGATTTCGATCGGCCGCGATTCGATTCATTCAGCGGCCGTATTTCCTGGAATCCGACGCAAAACGTGGCGCTGCAATTTTCCCATGGTTACGTCAAGAGTCCGGAAGCGCTCGAGCCGGATCTCAAACGGCATCGCACAACGGCATCGCTTATTTATAACTTGCCACTTGGAAAGGATTGCAATTGGTCGAACACCTTTGTCTGGGGCCAAAATCACGACACCGGCGAAGGAAAAACGCAATCGTTCCTGATCGAGTCAAATTATCAGCGCGGTCGCGACACCGTTTATCTGCGCTGGGAACGCGTGGAAAAATCCGGGCACGAGCTCGTGCTCACGGGCGCGGATGAATCGCGCATCTTTCCGGTGAGCGGTTACACGGTCGGATACGTCCGCGATTTATCGCACGGCAACGGCCTCGATATTGGACTCGGTACCCAATTCACAGTCAATGATCGTCCTGAGGGACTCGATCGTTACTATGGAGGAGATCTTGGGTACGCATTTCAGTTCTTTCTCCGCATTCGGCCGTCGGTGCACAGCCATGGCGGGCACGACGCACCGTAAAGCTGTCCGGCGACGTGCGCGCGCGCCTCTTGTCACTCGTGAACGACTGTGTGAATCTATCCCTCCGTGACGCACCGCCTGCCAAAACAAAAATATTATGACATCGAACGCATAATTGAGTTCGATTTTGTGCGCGCGACAGAGGCCGCGGCGCTGAATTCGTTGCGCTGGCTGGGGCGCGGCGACAAGGAGGCGGCGGACGCGGCGGCCTGCGACGCGATGCGCGGCATGTTCGATCTCATGAACATCTGCGGTGAAGTCGTGATCGGAGAAGGGATTAAGGACGAAGCGCCGGGTAT
>QHOD01000209.1 GCA_003218615.1 Verrucomicrobiota bacterium | reverse complement strand
GAGTGACGCGCTAGCCATACCGGCCTCTCCTGTAGCTGGAGTCGACATGCCCAGTTTCAAGCGTCGATCTGCCAATTCATAGGCCGCGCCAGCCGCCGGGCCCATTTCCTGAAGCTTGCGCCACATTTCGTTTGAACGGTCGAAGAGCTGCATTGATTCATATGTCTTAGCTATTTCTTCGAGCACCATGGCATTTTGGGGATCGCGCTCCGAGGCTTCGTGCAAGCGCGCAAGTGCATTCGTCATATCCCCTCGATCACGCAACGCGATACCCTCCTGTAGCAGCCGATCAGTTATTGAAAGAGCAGGAGGCGAAGCCGCCGAGGTCGGCAAACCTTTTGTCGTTGCCGAAGCCGGTGTTGCAGAAGCGGCCGGGGGGCGTAACGCAGCCCCCACGAGTACCTGCGCCGATCCCCGAGCCGCGCGCATTCGACCGATGTAGTAGAAAGTTGCGCCGAAGATTTCCGCCGCCGCGACAATGACAATCAAGCCAAGACCGACGATGAAACTTGGATCGGACTGCGTAGGGCGTGAGACGAGGATTCGCATGGGCGACCAACTCATTTCTGTAAACGCGCTTTCACAAAACTGTCAACTATGGCAGGGACCTTAGTGGCCCATTGTCCGGCGATCATCGTGGCATTAAAGCCTTGGAATATTTGAAAAATCGCGGCACTCAGGCCGCTCCCACATTGAGCTACCGGACTATCGCGAAATATCGCTCTGGCTCAGAATCTTGAATCCCTCCCCCATCAGGACGGACGACGCACACTCCGTATCGTCCACATGCAACGCGAGCGCGGCAAACCCGCGCGGTCGCGTGAGCAATGGATAAGTGAAATGCACGTTCACCTCGGCCATGAACAGCGCCGCGAGCAGTTTCACCAATTGTGTGGCGACTTCGCGCATTTCCACCACGACCACTTCGCAAACGCCGAAGGCCACGTTGTTTTGGCGAAACAATTTTTCAACGCGTTCGGGGTCGCTCACCACGATCCGCGCGATGGCGGAGTCGGTGGATTCAGAGACGCTCATTGCCACCACGTGGGTGCTGTGTTTGTTGAGCATCTTCACGATGTCGAGCATCGCTCCCACCTTGTTCGGCAGAAAAACGGAGAACTGCTTCACCAGCGGTCCTTCCATCTTTGAAGTTGTTTCCGGTAAATCGACAGGCATCTCAGTGAAATGGCAGCCAACTTATAATCGATGTCGCGTGCCGACCCAGTATCTCATTGTCGATCTTTTGTTGGCAAACCTAATGTGCACGGGATTCGTTGGGCAAGCCCGCGTGATTTAACGGTTTAACGTGGCGAAGCCAACATTCTTTCAGGCTGTTCATTTTTCGGCGGCGCTTTACATTCGCTCCCCAAAGATGGACGAAGAGAATGAGCTGGTCGCGCTGCGGCGCCAGAAACTCGACGCGCTCCGCGCGAAAGGCGTGGAGCCATTCGGCACTGGCTTCGAGCCGAGCGGCTCGATCGCGGAGGTGCGCGAAAAATTTCAAGAGGAAGCAGCCCTTCGGGCCGCTGGCCGCATCACCGCTCATCGCGACATGGGCAAAAGCCATTTTCTCGACCTGCGCGACGCCACCGGCCGCATTCAAATTTATATTCACGCGAAAGAAATCGGCGCCGATCAGGTGGATCTTTTTCGCCTGCTCGACATCGGCGATCTCATTGGCGTCGAGGGAACATGTTTCCTCACGAAAAGTGGAGAACCAACACTGAAGGTGCGCACCTTCCAGGTGCTGGCCAAAGCTTTGCGGCCGCTCCCCGAAAAATGGCACGGACTTCAGGACGTTGAGGCCCGTTACCGGCAGCGTTATCTCGATCTTCTGACCAACGAGCGTTCCCGCGCCGTATTTGAAAAGCGCATCGCGATTGTGCGCGAGACCCGGCGCTTTTTCGAGGAGCGCGGCTTTCTCGAGGTGGAGACCCCGATTTTGCAAACCATTGCCGGGGGCGCCGCAGCCGAACCCTTCAGCACCCATCACAAAGCGCTCGGCCTCGACCTTTATCTGCGCATCGCGCCGGAGCTTTATTTAAAACGGCTGCTCGTAGGCGGATTCAACAAGGTCTTCGAAATCAGCCGTAACTTCCGGAACGAAGGCATTTCCCGAAAGCACAATCCGGAATTCACCATGCTCGAAGTCTACTGGGCGTATGCCAATTTCGAGAAAATAGCGAACCTGATTGAAGAACTGATTTGTCATCTCGCCCAAGTCGTTTGCGGCTCTCTTCAAATCGAACATCGAGACGCGGAAGACAAAATCACACGCATGGTCAACTTAAAAAGGCCGTGGAGGCGTGCGCGCTACCACGATTTGGTGCGCGAAGTTGCTGGCGCAGACTGGTTCGACCTGACCAGCGAACAACGTCGCGAACGCGCAACGCATCAGTTCAAATTGGAAATTTTACCGCAACTCGCCGACTTCGAAGTGACCCAGCATGTCTTCGAAAAAATGATCGAAGAAAAGACGATCGATCCGCTCTTCGTCACGCATTGCCCGAAAGAGCTCGTCCCGCTCGCGCGGCAAAACAGCGAGGACAAGTCGCTCGTCGATGTTTTTGAGCTGATTATTAATGGCTCGGAGATTGCACCGGGCTATACCGAGTTAAACGATCCGCTCGTCCAACGCCAGCGTCTGCTCGAACAGGCAGGCGAAGAGACGCAAAAGATCGACGAAGAATTTCTGCTCGCGCTCGAGTATGGAATGCCACCAGCCGGCGGGGTGGGCGTCGGCATCGATCGACTCACCATGCTCCTCACCGGTGCGGAATCCATTCGCGACGTCATTTTGTTCCCTCTGCTCAAGCCGAAGAAATGAGGAGACGTGATTCGTTTCAAAGGGTTACAGGCGAAACCTCACAATAAATCCAGCTGCGGCTTCTGGGCGCCCGCCGTGCGTTTTTTCTTGCGGGGCGATTTTCCAGCGGGCGGCGCTTCGATGGCGCCGTTGGCATTCTCCAGATGCGAAAGAATTTCCTTCGCTCGATCGAGAATTTCCTTCGGCAACCCGGCCAGCCGCGCCACCTGTATTCCATAGCTCTTGTCCGCGCCGCCCGGAACAATCTTGCGCAGAAAAATAATCTGGTCGTTCCACTCGCGCACCGCCACGTTGAAATTGCACACACCGCTGCGTTCCTCGGCAAGTTTGGTCAGTTCGTGATAATGCGTCGCGAAGAGCGTGCGCGCCCTAATCTTGTCGTGCAGAAATTCGGCCACGCTCCAGGCGATGGAAAGACCGTCGAAGGTCGATGTTCCGCGGCCGATCTCGTCCAGAATTACCAGGCTCCGTTCGGTGGCGTTATTGACGATGTTCGAAGTCTCGTTCATCTCGACCATGAACGTCGATTGGCCGCGTGCGAGATCGTCATTTGCCCCCACGCGGGTGAAAATGCGGTCCACCAAACCGATCTCCGCGCTTTCCGCCGGGACAAAGCTGCCGATCTGCGCCATCAACACAATCAGCGCGACCTGACGAATGTAAGTGGATTTCCCGGCCATGTTCGGGCCGGTCACGATCGCCAGCCGCAGGTTCTCGCCGTCAAGCGATGTGTCGTTAGGGACAAACTTTTCTTCCAGGAGATTTTGATCCAGCACCGGATGCCGCCCGTCTTTGATGACGAG
>QHOD01000208.1 GCA_003218615.1 Verrucomicrobiota bacterium | reverse complement strand
GGTGAATTCGAACCCGGCCACGATCATGACCGATCCGGAGTTTGCCGATCGCACTTACATCGAGCCGATCACGGCCGAAGTGATCGAGGCGATCATCGAACGCGAGAAACCCGAGGCGATTCTACCGACCTTGGGCGGACAAACCGCGCTCAACGCAGCGATGGAGTTGAACCGAAACGGCGCTCTTGCCCGGCACGGCGTGAAATTGATCGGCGCAAACGCGCAGGCCATTGCCAAAGGCGAAGATCGACAATTGTTCAAAGAAGCGATGTTGCGCATTGGGCTCGAAGTTCCGCGCTCTGGTGTCGCGCGTTCTCTGGCAGACGTAGATCGCGTTGTCGATGAGATTGGAACATTTCCGCTCATTATTCGGCCGGCATTCACTCTCGGTGGGACCGGCGGCGGCATCGCCTATAACCGCGAAGAGCTCGACGTTATCGTCGCGCGCGGCCTGGATCTCTCACCGGTCCGCGAAGTGTTGATCGAAGAATCGCTCCTGGGCTGGAAGGAATTCGAGATGGAAGTGATGCGCGACCGGATGGACAACTGTGTGGTCGTCTGTTCCATCGAAAACTTCGATCCGATGGGCGTGCATACCGGCGACTCGATCACCGTCGCACCTGCGCAAACACTCACAGACAAGGAATACCAGATGATGCGTGACGCGGCGTTCGCGGTCATTCGCGAGATCGGAGTCGAGACTGGCGGGTCGAACATTCAGTTTGCTGTTAATCCCGCCAATGGCCGGA
>QHOD01000207.1 GCA_003218615.1 Verrucomicrobiota bacterium | reverse complement strand
AAAGAATCCGCGCGTCTCCCGTTCAAGCGCGCTGGCATCAAAAGCAACCGGCTTCCCGATTGCAAAAATCGCGGCCAAACTCGCCGTCGGTTACACACTCGATGAAATTAAAAACGACATCACGCGCGAAACGCCCGCGTGCTTCGAGCCAACCATTGATTATTGCGTCGTAAAAGTCCCCCGGTTCACGTTCGAGAAATTTCCGCAAGCGGACGCAACGCTGACGACGCGGATGAAGAGTGTCGGTGAGGCGATGGCGATCGGGCGCACGTTCAAGGAAGCGCTGCAAAAGGCGTTGCGCAGTCTGGAGATCAAACGCTTCGGATTGTGTGGCGACGGCGCGGATCAATTTGTCGACCTAGAAACCCTTCGATTAAAACTTTCAATTCCAAATGCGGATCGGATTTTTTATCTCGCCCAGGCATTCCGGGACGGAGTGTCGGTCGACGACGTCTTCGAGCTAACGAAGATCGACAAGTGGTTTTTGCGCAATGTGGCGCAGATTGTGGCGGAAGCACGGATGTCGCGACCGCAGGCTGCGCAATGTAACACAGGCTTCCAGCCTGTTTCGTCAAGCGAGCATCCTGCTCGCAATGTCACCTTCCGCGGCTTCGATCCTCACGGCGAAGTCGTTCAGCGCCGGCGTAATCTGCCGCATCGGGAACAACCGGGAGGAACGTACTTTGTCACGTTTCGCCTCGGAGACTCCGTTCCGCAGCCACTTCTTGTGCAATGGCGCGAGGAACAAAAAAACTGGCTTAAGCACCATCCCAAGCCATGGAACTGGAAAACCGAGCACGAACACAAACGGCGTTTTGTTGAGGACCGTGAAGACTGGCTGGATCGAGGACACGGGAGTTGTTTGCTCCGTGATTCGCGCGCCGGTCAGATCGTCGCCGATGCATTACGGCACTTTAATTTTAAGCGTTATGTGCTCGACGCGTTTGTGGTAATGCCAAATCACGTGCACGTGTTGGTGCAGCCAACTGCCGGACACTCTCTCGCAGATATTGTTCACTCCTGGAAATCATTTACTGCCAGTGCGATTAACCGGGCACTGGATCGCAATGGGCAACTGTGGATGCCAGAGAGTTACGATCACGTCGTGCGTGACTGGCGGGAATTGTTGGCTTGGCGTCAATACATCGCAGCAAACCCTGAGAAGGCTGGATTAAGTGACGGGCAGTTTGTGCT
This sequence comes from Verrucomicrobiota bacterium, assembly GCA_003218615.1. GTDB lineage: Bacteria > Verrucomicrobiota > Verrucomicrobiia > Chthoniobacterales > UBA10450 > Udaeobacter. Next base: position 3,042 of record QHOD01000207.1, on the reverse strand, counting down.
GGAGCAGATGCACGCGTTAGTGCCCGAAGAGCAGGGAGAGCAGCCTGGAAGGCCGCTCGACTTGTCAGGCAGGATGCCTGAGTTACTGCGCGCAAAAAAACTTGGCTTTTCGGATCGGCAACTCGCCTTCGCCATGGGAACAACTGAAAACGAAATCCGCGAGCAACGAAAATCCACAGGCGTGATTCCCACCTACCGCCTCGTCGACACCTGCGCGGCGGAGTTCGAAGCTTACACGCCTTATTACTACTCCACCTACGGCGACGAAAACGAGCGGCGTGAGAGCGGCAAGCGCAAGGTCATGATCCTGGGCGGTGGGCCAAACCGGATCGGCCAGGGAATTGAGTTCGATTACTGCTGTGTGCATGCCGCCTTCGCTCTGCGTGAGCTCGGATTTGAAACGATCATGGTGAATTCGAATCCGGAAACGGTTTCGACCGATTACGATACGAGCGACAAACTTTATTTCGAGCCGCTCACGCTCGAGGACGTGCTCAACATTTACGATCAGGAAAAACCGGAAGGGGTTTTCGTGCAGTTCGGTGGCCAGACGCCGCTCAATCTCGCAGATGGATTGAAAGCAGCCGGGGTGCCGATTCTGGGGACGCAACCCGAAAGCATTGAGACTGCGGAAGATCGACAATTATTCGCGGCCATGCTCGACAAACTCGGCTTGCGGCAGACTCCGAGCGGCTCTGCAATAAACACCGACGAAGCGGTCGCGATCGCAAAGAAAATTGGTTATCCTGTTTTGGTGCGGCCCTCGTTCGTCCTTGGCGGACGTGCCATGGAGCTGGTCTATAACGAGGAAGACCTTCGGCGTTACATGACAAGTGCAATCGAAGTGACGCCCGATCGTCCCGTGCTCGTTGACCGTTTCCTCGAGGACGCAATCGAGGTCGACGTCGATTGCATTTCCGATGGCGAAACGACCGTGATCGGCGCAATCATGGAACACATCGAAGAAGCGGGCATCCACAGCGGTGATAGCGCGTGTGTGATTCCGACATTCTCGTTGCCGAAAAAAGTTCTCGGTGAAATTTCGGCGGCGACAAAAGCCATGGCGCGCGAATTGAATGTGCGCGGCCTCATGAACGTGCAGTTCGCGATAAAAGGCGACGATGTTTATGTCCTTGAAGTTAACCCGCGCGCCTCGCGCACCGTCCCGTTTGTAAGCAAAGCGATCGGCGTTCCGCTGGCCAAGCTCGCCGCGAAAGTGATGACCGGAAAATCGTTGCGTGAGCTTGGCTTCACCAAGGAAATCGTGCCGAAACATTTCTCGGTGAAGGAAGCGGTTTTCCCGTTTCTGCGCTATGAGGGCGTGGATATTTCGCTTGGCCCGGAGATGAAATCGACCGGCGAAGTCATGGGAATAGATGTCGATCTTGGCCTGGCTTATGCGAAATCGCAGATGGCTGCGCCGCCGCCGTTGCCTACTGGCGGAAACGTTTTCGTCAGCGTGAAAGACAGCGACAAGCAGGCTGTTGTGCCGGTCGTGCGTGAATTTGTGAAGCTTGGGTTCGGAATCATTGCCACGGCCGGCACGTTCGAGGTACTGGCTGCGGCACAAATTCCTGTGACAAAGGTGTTCAAATTACGCGAGGGCCGCCCGAACGTTCTCGACCGCGTCAAAAATGGCGACATCAATTTCATCATCAATACGCCCAGCGGGAAAATTCCGCGCGAAGACGAGGTGCTCATTCGCAACGCCTCTCTCGCGCAACGGATTCCGATCATGACCACGCTGCGCGCCGCGCAGGCGGGTGCGAACGGAATTCGATCCCTGCAAAAACGCAAAGTGCGCGTGCGCAGTTTGCAGGAATATCACGCCGGCTTTGCCGCACCGAGCGGAGCAGCGATCATTTAGATGACGAAGATCGAATGACGAATGGAAAAAAGGGCATGGCGCAGTTTTGTCATTTTTGACAACGCTGATGTGACAGCGGGCGCAGTTGATGCCACCTGTCAGAATGAAATTATCGATCCTGTTGGCAGTGCTGTTGAGCTCGGCGCTTTTTGCAGCTGAGGAAAAAAAGGAGGAGAATCGGCCAATGAATGCATCCAATGAAGTCGTCGTGATAAAAACCAACGAGGGCGCAATGGTCGTGCAGTTTTGGACCGACGCTGCGCCAAATACGATTGAAAATTTTAAGAAGCTGGCGCGTTCTGGTTTTTACGACGGCACCATTTTTCACCGGATCGTGAAGGGATTTATGATTCAGGGCGGCGATCCGAATTCAAAAGATCCGGGCAAAGAAAGCAGGTATGGAGAAGGTGGTCCCGGCTACAAAATTAAAGCCGAATTTAATGATCACTCCCACCAGCGTGGCGTAATCTCGATGGCGCGGGAGCCCGACCCGGATTCAGCCGGTTCGCAGTTTTTCATCTGTCTCGCACCAGTTCCGCGACTGGATGGGGAATACACTACTTTCGGCAAATTGATCAAAGGCGATGATGTGCTCCAAAAAATCAGTGATACCCCGGTCACGAGAAATAGCGTGGGCGAAAGCAGCAAGCCGACCAAACGCGTGGTGATCGAAAGCATCAAGATCGTGCCAGCAGACTCGTTGAAGTAAGGCTCATTCCTTGTCATTCCGAGCGAAGTCGAGGAATCTCTCGTATCTCTCATTGTGAGCAGTAAGAGATGTCTCGACTCCGCTCGACATGACAGAAACGTATTCCCAGAAAATGTCAGACCGCCAAACAAAGATCGCGCTCATCCAGATGCGATGTGGATCGGAGCCGGAAGAGAACTTCAAACGCGCGATTCAATTCATTCGCAACGCGGCAAAGCAAGGCGCACAGATCGTTTGTTTGCCCGAACTTTTTCGATCGCAATATTTTTGCCAGACGGAAGATCACAAAAATTTCGAATTGGCCGAGGAAGTGCCCGGAAGATCGACATCGGCATTGGGAGAGATCGCCCGAGAAATTGGCGTCGTAATCGTCGCGTCACTTTTCGAGAAACGCGGCGCCGGCGTCTATCACAATACCGCCGCAATCATCGACGCCGACGGCAAATTACTTGGCAAATATCGCAAG
>QHOD01000206.1 GCA_003218615.1 Verrucomicrobiota bacterium | reverse complement strand
TCGAAGTCTGGACTGACGGACGCCTGACGCCGGACGATGCGCTGCTTCAATCCTCGGCAATTTTGCGCCATCACCTCGATGTTTTCGTCAATTTCAACGAAGAAGTAATCGAGTTCGACGAAACGCCTGCCGGCGTGAGCGAAGAGAATATAAAGCTCAAGAAGTTGCTCAACATGAGCGTGAACGAAATCGAGCTCAGCGTGCGCGCGGCGAATTGTTTGAACAACGCGAACATCACCACCGTGGGGCAGCTTGCGCAAAAAACCGAGGCCGAGATGCTCAAGTATCGCAATTTCGGCAAGAAATCGCTCAACGAAATCAAAGACAAACTGCAACAGCTTGGTTTGAGCTTGGGCATGAAGTTCGACCCGGGCCTTGTGGACCTGCCCGCGAGCGGTGATGGTGCCAGCCCGAATGGGTCGGATGCCAAGGAGTAATGGTTAGATCGACAATCACGGTCGCGTATGAGACACCAAAAAAAAAGGATCAAGCTTGGCCGCACGGCTGAGCACCGCAAAGCGCTGCTGGCGAACCAGGTTTGCTCCTTGATCCAGCATCAACGCATTAAGACCACGCTGGCCAAAGCAAAGGCGGTTCGACCGCTCGCGGAAAAGATGGTGACGCTCGGCAAGAAGGGATCGATTCACGCCCGCCGGACTGCTCTGGCGACGTTACGGCAGAAGAATGCCGTGAAGAAACTTTTTGACGACATCGCACCGAGATCGGTCAACCGCAACGGCGGTTACACGCGCGTTGTAAAGCTCGGCCAGCGCAAGAGCGACTCCGCGTCCATGGCATTCATTGAATGGGTTGATGGAGCGCAAGTCATCGAGGAAAAAGCCGCAGAAGAAAAAAAGACGAAGCGAAAAGAGCCGGAGCCAAAGTCACAGCAAAGGGCCCCGGAACGTGAAGAGCCCAAACCGGAAGAGCCAAAGCATAAGGAACCCGCTGCGAAGGAAGAAAAGCCAGCCCCGAAAGCTGTTGTGGAAGAGGCGAAGCCGAAAAAGCGGCGATGGTTCGGCAAAAAGTCGGGTGACGAGGGGAAATAATTTCCCGAGCAATTACGCAAACGTCAGCGACAAGAGTTGTAGCGTTGACGAAGATTGGGCATTCAAAAGCGGCGGATTCCCGAAAAGCGGCGCGCGATTAGGTTTCTCGCTCGTAATTTAATTATCGACTTGGCAGCGGTTTGTTCCGAGCGAATTTGATCGTTGTAGCGATGTAACTCTTTTAACCTTTACCCCGCTTGTGACGGCTCCAAATCCCTATGTTTTCATCGTCATCTTCGTTGGCGTGGCCCTGGTCTTTCCATTAATCCCGCTCGGCCTGGCCTGGTTGTGGCGTCGATTTTTCCAGCCACCGAAGCCGGGCGCGGAAAAGAACGCGATTTACGAGTGCGGGGTTGAATCAATCGGTGAAGCGCAGATCCAGTTCAGATCGCAGTATTATCTTTACGCCATCATCTTCTTAATCTTCGACGTAGAAGCAATTTTTCTGGTGCCGTTTGCGGTCGCGTTCACCGGTTTGCCCGTCGGGGCGTTCATCGCGATATTGGTGTTTCTATTGCTGCTGATCGAAGGTCTCGTTTGGGCATGGGGCAAAGGGTGCTTACAGTGGGAACGTTGAAACGTTGAAGGGTGGAAGCGTTTAACCGGAAGAATGACTGAGCAAATCGACGAAGGACTGCGCAGCGAATTGCAACGGCAAGGAGTCTGGGTCACTTCGATGCAGGAGCTTTACAATTGGGGTCGCAAGAACTCCATTTGGCCGCTCCAGTTCGGGCTCGCCTGTTGCGCAATCGAAATGATCGCCACTGCGGCGTCGCGCTATGACATCGCGCGGTTCGGCGGCGAAGTTTTCCGGCCATCCCCGCGCCAGGCCGACCTGATGATTGTGGCTGGCACCGTGACAAAAAAAATGGCGCCGCAGATCGTCCGGCTCTATAACCAGATGCCCGACCCGAAGTACGTCATTTCCATGGGGGCGTGCGCAATTTCCGGCGGCCCATTCAAGCAGGGCTACAACGTCTTGAAAGGCATCGACCGCTACATTCCGGTCGATGTTTACATTCCCGGGTGTCCGCCGCGCCCAGAAGCGTTGTTGCACGCATTCATGGAACTGCAGAGCAAGATCGACAGTCAAAAACTGACGGGCCAAAACAGGGCCGAGCATCTTAATGTGGCGCAACCGAGCGAGTTTCCGGTGCCATCATTTGGCGAACACGATTTGGAGCCGCCAGCCAATCCGGATGTCTTTCATCCGCCGAAAATCGAAAGGCAAAGTTAAAAAAGTTACATGAGTTACAAGGTTACAAAGGAGAGCACTTCGAAGCGGGAGCTTGGGCGGTCAGAGAAGGACAAGTCTGCGTTTCAGACTTTTGAAGACCTCGAAGTTTATCAGGTTGCGCGCGAGTTTCGGAAAGCGATCTATGCGGTAACTCACTCTCTGCCGGAATTTGAGAAATACGATCTAGCAAGCCAGATTCGACGCGCTGCGGTCTCACTGACGAACAATATCGCTGAAGGGCACGGACGTTTTCATTACCCGGATCAGATACGATTTATTCTGCACTCGCGCGGTTCGCTGGAAGAACTCGTCGATGATCTGAACGTTTGCTTAGACGAAAACTATCTTTCGAACGGCGATGTAGCGAAGCTGAAAGAGCAAGCCTTGGACGTGCTAAATTTGATTAATGGCTACCTTCGTTATCTCAGGGACCGATCAAGCTCAGTCCGCGAAGATGACGAACTGGACGGAGCAATTGTCGACACGATCGACGATCTGCCATTGTAACATTGTAACCTTTTTAACTCTTGTAACCTTCTGTATGGAATCGCTGGAGCAAATCAAATCGCGCGCCGAAGCGGTCGTGCCCTGGTCTAAGATCGACATCATTGCAAATCCCGGGCCTGCTCATCAGCCGTCTCTTTTACTCGACAACGAACACGCGAGTGCCGTGGCATTGTTTCTGCGCGATGACCCTGCGTTGCGACTCGATTTCTGCTCAAATGCCACCGGCGTCGATTGGCTGGATCGTACGGTCAAAAAGACCGTGAAAGTGAAGAAGATCGTCGATGGAGAGGAGAAAGAAGTCGATGAAACGACGGAAGAGAAAATTCCCGGCTATCTCGAAGCGGTTTATCACCTTTATTCGATAACGCTGAAGCACGGACCGCTGATTATTCGGATGCGCACGACCGATCGCTCCGATGGCGCACGTTTACCATCACTGACTCCGATCTGGCGGAGCGCCGAATTTCAGGAGCGGGAAATTTTCGATCTCTATGGCGTTCGGTTCGAGGGCCACCCGGATCTGCGGCGCATTTTGATGTGGGACGAATTTGTCGATCATCCGATGCGCAAGGATTATCGCGATCCCGACGATTACGAATACGAACCGACGCCGCACGACGACGTGCTCGAGCGCGCAAAACAGCATTACACCGTGCGGCCACAACTGGACGGCGCGGAAAATATCACGGCGCAGCCGTGATGGTTACAATGGTTACAATAGTTGCAAGGTTACAAAGGGAATTGCGCGCTCCCCGCTATAACTATGTAACTTTTGTAACTCTTGTAACATCGCCATTCGCATGAGCGCGACAATCCAAACACTCGAGCCGGCTGCTCCATCAATGACTTCAAGACTCGATGGTGAGTTGCTTGAAGTATCGATGGGGCCGCAGCATCCATCGACCCACGGCGTGTTTCGCATGAATGTCGCGCTCGAAGGCGAGATCGTGCGCAAACTCAAGCCGGTCTTTGGTTATTTGCATCGCAATCACGAGAAGATCGGCGAGAACACGAGCTACCTCGGCTCGATGCCGTACACCGATCGGCTCGATTACTTTTGCTCCATGACGAACAACTGGGCTTATGCGCTCAGTGTCGAGAAGCTGGCCGGGATCGAAGTGCCCGAGCGCGCCGAATATCTGCGCGTCATTCTCGCCGAACTGACCCGACTTCAGAATCACGCGTCGCTGCTGGGATTTCTGCTCAGCGACATGGGTGCGTGGGGCACGCCACTCATGTACGCATTCCGCGAGCGCGAGAAGATTCTCGATTTGTTCGAATCGCTCTCCGGATCGCGCATGATGTGCGATTACATGCGTTTCGGTGGATGTCGCGTCGATGCCGGCGCGGATTGGGTAGAGCGGGCCAAGAAGATTGTCGATCTTTTCCCGCGGTTTCTCGATGAATTCGAAAAGCTGATTGTCGAAAATGAAATTCTTATCGCACGCACACAGGAAGTTGGAAAACTGTCCGCCGAGTTGGCGATCAA
>QHOD01000013.1 GCA_003218615.1 Verrucomicrobiota bacterium | reverse complement strand
CGTGTGGGTATCTGGCAGTTGGGTTACGCCGCCGCGAGTGACTGCTGTGTGGGTTCGGGGTCAGTGGGTGCGCAGAGCTAGCGGCTGGGTGTGGATCCCGGGCCACTGGCAATAGACAAAACACATAGAAGCGGGACCGCATCCTGAGGATGGGAGGCTCGGGTGACAGTTCGCGGTCGAGTGTATTTTTCTAGCTGCTTCCTTCGTTGGACGTGGTATCATAGCCGCAGGTATCGTAGTAACTCTCGAACACGCGCTATGAAACCGATGGATCCGTCCGCTGCTGGCAAGAAGCGGTTTCCGCAAACGGATTACTTCTTTCATTCAGGTTTCGGCCAATGGCGGTACTGGTCGCCTTATGATGGAGACGACCGGTCAGCATTCCGGAATTTTTACAATTTAGGGCGGGAATTCCGCATCGAAGCGGCGCGCGAGCGAACCAGGGAGATGATCGTGTTTGCTTTCATTGTTGTGACGGCAGCGTGGCCGGTGATCTACATGGTGATAACCGTCGTGAAATTGCTCAGCAAGGGACGTCCGCTGCAGTAATTGAGTTGATGTTTATTTCGCGCTGGGAAAAATTTTCGCGCCATTTCCCGCGTTCGGCGGATGATTAGCGTTTCGGCCAAAGCAATTCGGCGCGGTATTCCGCCGTCTTTTCGGGCGCGAAGCCGTGACGGGTGACGTTTTCGGTAACCACGCGCGGCAATAGAAACTGCAGGAGATAATCCGCGCCACCGGCTTTGGTGCCGCCGCCGCTCATTTTGAATCCGCCAAATGGATGCCGGCCCACCACCGCGCCGGTGCAGGAGCGATTAATGTAAACATTGCCTGCTTCGATTTGCGCTTTCGCGCGCTCGATGTTCGCTGGACTGCGCGAAAAAAATCCGGCCGTCAGTGCGTAATCCGTGCCGTTGGCTACAGCGATCGCTTCGTCGAGGTCGCGAACTTTTATGACGCTGACTACCGGCCCGAAAATCTCTTCGCGTGCGATGCGCATATTCGGCCTCACGTCGGTAAAAATGGTTGGCGGAATAAAAAAGCCTTTGGCGGGGACATCTTCCCGCTGGTAGGCGAGCGTGGCCTCCGACTTCCCGATCGCAATGTAATCCTGAATGCGGTTGTAAGCGGCTTCGTCGATTACCGGACCGATCGTGACGCCCGGCTCTTCCGGATTTCCAACACGCACGCTGGCGGCGGCCTTTAACAAACGCTCCATGGCGCGATCGTAATTTTCTTCGAGCAAAATCAAACGCGATAACGCGGAACATTTTTGCCCCTGGTAGCCGAATGCTGAGTAAGTGCAATCGACGATGGCTTCATCGAGATCGGCATCCGAATCGATGATGACTGCATTTTTGCCGCCCATTTCGCAGATGACGCGCTTAAGCTCCCTTTGACCCGGCCGCGTGATTCCGGCGCTTTCCCAAATTCTGAGCCCGACTTCGCGCGATCCCGTGAACGCGATAAGATCGACATCTTTATGATCGACGAGGTGCGCGCCCATTACTGAGCCCTTGCCGGGCAGATAGTTGAGCACGCCGGGAGGCACGCCGGCTTCCTCAAGAATTTCCATCAGCATCGCGCCGCAAACGGCCGATTGCTCAGCCGGCTTCATAATGACCGTGTTGCCGGTCACCAGCGCCGCGGTTGTCATTCCGCAGAGGATGGCGAGGGGAAAATTCCAGGGCGCAACGACGAACGCGACGCCCCGGGGCCAGTAATGGTAGTAGCTCTCCTCGCCGGGAACCTGCTGCGTCAGACGCGGTCGGCCGATGAGCCGCATTTGCTGCGCGTAGAAAAGGCAAAAGTCGATTGCCTCGCGAATATCTCCGTCGGCTTCCGTCCAGGGCTTGCCGATTTCAAAAACTTCCAGCGCGGACAGCTCGAACCGGCGCCGTTCCATGATGGCTGCGGCGCGTTCGAGCAACTGCGCCCGTTCTTCAAATGGAGTCCACCGCCATTTTTCAAACGCGTCGCGGGCGGCCTTGACGGCGCGCTCTGCTTCCGGGATCCCGGCTTCGACGACTGCGCCAACGACGGTGTCGGGCGAGCTCGGATTGATGGAGGCAATTGTTTTACCGGTGAAGACTTTTTCGCCGTTGATGACGAGCGGGTATTCCTTTCCAAGGCGCGCTCGCATCTCACTCAAGGCTCTGCGCATTTTGTCCTGATTTTCCTGGTCGGCGAAGTTCGTGAGCGGCGCATTTTCGTAACTATCGCCCGGGGGGTTATCGAGTGAACGGTTAGGAGACGGATGTCGATCTTTCATGGCATTTGTGGTCACGTTATTTTGGTGCGGTAGCACGCCATTTCGGCTTTTCCGCAAAAGTTCGCAGGGATCACGCAATAATTCTTGCTCAGAAATGTGTTCGGCAAATTTTGCGCGCAGAAATCCTTCGTTCGAAGTGTTCTCGAGCAGGCGCCGAACGAGATAGGACATTCCGGGAAGCAGCTCGCCTACCGGGCAATATTCGCGGACGCGATATCCCATCTCAACGAGCGCCCGCTTGATTGGTCCGGCCATTCCATAGAGGAGTTGAAACTCGAATCGGCTGCGGTCGATTCCGAGCTCGTCCGCGAAGGCCTGCGCGTACGCGATACTGCGCACATTGTGCGATCCGAACGCGGCGGTGACAATCGATTCGTTTTCGAGGAGCAATCGGGTGAGGGCCTCGAAATTTGCATCGCTCTCGGCCTTCTGAGAATAGACCGGACAATCCCAGCCGTTCTGGCGCGATTTTATCGTTTCGTAATCCCAGTAGGCGCCTTTGACCAGTCGCACCGTGAAACGCGTGCCGCGCGCTCGACCCCATTCGACCAGATCGCGCAAATCAGCTTCCGAGTCCCGCAAGTACGCCTGGATCACAATCCCGGCATGCGGCCAATCTCCGAACTCCTTTTCGGTGAAGATGGTTTTGAAAAGCTCGAGCGTAATATTCTTATGTGCGTAACTTTCCATGTCGAAATTGATGAATGCGCCGAGCTCTCGTGCCCGGCGCAGAATCGGACGCAGTTTCGGCGCGAGATGCGCAATTGCATCGGCCGGGTCGGCCGGATTCATCTGCGAGTAGAGCGCGGAAATTTTAACAGAAACGTTTACAACCGGGAAAAGCTCCGAATTTTTCCCGAGCGGATCCGTCCAGCCTTGCGTTTCGCGGGCGAGACTCTCCAGTAAATCAAGACAACGCGCCGCGTATTCGTCCGCCTCCGTTTCGCTCACGACGGCTTCTCCCAAAAGATCGACAGTGAACCCGATTTTTTGTGCGCGACGCTTGCGCAAGGCTTTCATCAGATCGGCGGAATTGTTTCCGGCGATAAATTGGCGCGCCATCCCGGAGACATTCCAGCGCAGGACGCGCGCGCTAACCCAGGGAATGATCCGTGCCAGACGAACGCCGGCGTGAATAAGCGGTGCGGAGCCATCGCGCATCTCGGCGAAATATTCCTCGAGGTGCTCGACAATCTCGCTCGATCTGCGGAGCGACGGGAGAACATCGACAAAGCGAAACAACTGCCCTTTAAACTGTTCATCCTGCATCGAGACCGACATCATTCGCTGGTAAAAGCCGGCCTTGCTGAAAAGCGACTCGGGATGTTGATTAACAAGCTCGAAGATGCGCGTGCCGCGCTGCTCGATCTCGCTTTGAAGCGACCTCATTTTCAAAACTAGTCCGCCGTGCTGCGTTAGGCAAAGCAGAACCAGATTGTCCATGCGGCATAAAATAATTTGCCGCTGCACACGCTCAGTTGGTGGGTCGTAATCGAAATAATAAATGAAACTGTTGCACAAAATTTCGGGGAGCAAGTGGAGGAGATTTGCCTGGCGAACTGCGAGGCCCAGGGCTCGGGTCCGTCAGGCAATCTCTTTAAAGGCTATGACGGGATACTTGTTTGCTCGCGAGGCCGAAGTCGATTAGCAAGATCGACATGAAGCAGAGTGGCGAGCGCCATGACTTTGCCAGCGACAATACTGCTGGGATTTGTCCGGAGGCTTTTGCGGCGCTGGAAGAAGCAAATGCCAACGACGCGCCCTCTTATGGGGAGGATCGCTGGACCGCGCGCATCTGCGATCGCGTTCGCGAACTATTTGAGACCGATTGCGATGTTTATCTGGTTTTCAACGGCACGGCAGCAAACGCGCTTGCCCTGGCCCAACTGTGTCAATCATTCGAAAGCGTTGTTTGTCATGAATACGCTCACATTCAAACCGACGAGTGCGGCGCGCCGGAATTTTTCACCAAGGGATCGAAGCTTCTTCTGATTAGTGGCGCGAACGGGAAGATCGACATTGGCCAGGCTGAAGCGGTCATCGCGCGACAGAACGAACTGCATTCACACAAACCGCGCGTGATCAGCATCACTCAGGCGACGGAACTCGGCACGGTTTATTCGCGGGACGAGATTGCCGCGATCGGCGAGTTTGCGCATGGTCGCCACATGTTCGTGCACATGGACGGCGCGCGTTTTGCCAATGCGATTGCGTCGCTCAACTGCGCACCGAAATCGATCACGTGGGAAGCTGGTGTGGATGTTCTTTGCTTCGGTGGGACCAAGAACGGCACGGCCGCTGGCGAACTGGTAATTTTCTTTAAGAAAGAGCTCTCGCGCGAGTTCGATTATCGAGTAAAGCAGGCCGGACAGCTCGGTTCAAAAATGCGTTTTCTCGCTGCGCCATGGCTCGGACTGCTAACGAATGGGGTCTGGCTAAAAAATGCACAGCAGGCCAATCGTGCGGCGCGCCATCTGGCGGATCGCCTGCGAAACGAGGCAAAGATCGACACCATGTTTCCCGTGGATGCAAATGCGGTTTTTGTACGGATGAATGAGCAACTCGTACGTGATCTCCACGCGCGCGGCTGGCATTTTTACAAATTCGTTGAGCCGACCGTTTATCGTCTGATGTGTTCGTGGTCGACAACTGATCGCGACATCTCCGATTTCGTTGCCGATGTTGTTGCGCTAAATCATTGAACAGATCGCGACCACGAGACATCTGTATACGAGAACAAAGATGAATGCGTATGCGCGAGTGTTGATGTTTGCGGTGATCCTGCTCGGCGGATGTCGAGCAAGTCGTGACGTGGCGGTCACTTCGTATCATGTGACCCGCGACGTCGCAGTGGGTTCGTATCGGGTCGCTACTGCGCCGGTGCATTACGTTTTACGGCGACACGGCGATGAAGCATCACCCACAGTCACGATGGAAACGACATCATCCGGCGAAGCCAAACCTATGCCGGCCTCCGACGTAGCTGTGACGCAGCCGCAGTCCCAGCCCGCAGCCGAAAGAAGTTCAAATCGCTCGCCGGTTGTTTCCCGCGCGAATCGCAAGGAAGCAGCACAGGCAAGACCAAAACCGTCGCCATCGTCACGTTCCTCTTCAGCACAAGTTGAATTTCCAACCGCCAAGGCGGTTCCTGGCAAACCCGGGTACGTTGTTAGCCCCTTCGATTCGAGTGGAAGATACGTCGATATAAGCGGCTATACAGCCGGCAGCAAAGTCAAGGATCCTTGGACCGATAAGATATTCATCGTTCCATAGTGTTCGGCAACACCTCTGCGTAGGGGAAATCGATTTTCCTGAAGGAGTGGTGCAATTGCCGCGAAGTTCCACGAGTGCTACCTAAGAGAATGAAATCGGGAGTTCGACTTGCTGCCTACGCGGTCGTTTGCGTATCGATCTTTGTTCTCCCCTCGAGCGGCCAAAGCCAGACATATAAGGGAAAAGAGCTTGTTAAAGCGGAACTGTTGGCAGATACGAACGCCATAGTCCCGGGTAAGCCGTTCGCGATTGGGCTGCTGCTTCGAATGGCCCCCGGTTGGCATACCTATTGGAAGTTCTCCGGCGATGCGGGACTTCCGACCGAGATCAAATGGAAACTCCCGCCAGGTTGGAAAGTCGGCGAAATCCAGTGGCCGATTCCACTTAAAACGACAGACCCCGGCGATATTCAAACCTACGGTTATCAGGACGAAGTCTTGCTCGTGCAGGAAATCGCACCGTCTGCCGCAGTCAGTGACTCCACGGTGAAATTGGTAGCGGAGGCAAACTGGCTGGTTTGCGAAAAGATTTGCATCCCTGGAAACGCGAGCTTGGAGCTTGAGCTGCCACGATCGACGACAAGCGCGCCGGCGAATGCCGAGATATTTGCGCGCTATCGCCGGTTGCTCCCTCGCGATTGGCCAGGAGGCAAGGTCGCGAGCGCAAATTGGAGGCGCACGGGATCTGATCTTCGGCTGAACGTGAAGAGCGCGACGCTCGCCAATTATCCAGCTGTGGATTTTTACCCGTTGCCGCAAGGAGATACGGTGGTTGGCCACCCGCGGGTGGAATCTCGTAGCGAGAGCGAAATTATTTTCCGGGTGCCGATTGAATCGGCAAGTCCCGCAGGCGCGGGATCCTCGATTGACGGCTTGGTGGTCCTCGCTCAGCACCCCAACGGAGACGATCGCATGGCTTGGCGAACTGAGGCGCCGATGATTGCATCCGCCGGGTCGGTTCCGACTCGCGGAATCTTTACCTTTTTGTTCTTCGGCTTTCTCGGAGGAATCATTTTGAACTTGATGCCGTGTGTTCTGCCGGTCATCTCGCTCAAAATTTTCGGATTCATTCAGCACGCGGGGCAAAGCCGGCAAAAGATTTTGCGGAGCGGGATAGCCTTTGCCGGAGGCATTTTTGCCTGGTTCATTGGTCTGGCGCTCCTCTTGATCGCGCTAAAAGCCGCCGGCCGCGAGATTACCTGGGGCGGTTTCCAGTTCACGAACCCGTATTTCGTTCTCGCTTTGAGCGTCATTGTTCTCGTCTTCGCGCTCGATTTGTTTGGCGTCTTTGAAATTTCGCTGCCGCAAAGTGTAACGCGCAGATTGCTTTCCTCGAGCAGCGGCCAGCACGAAGCAGCCTCGTTTTTCCAGGGACTTTTCGCGACCGTGCTGGCCACACCTTGCACTGCGCCATTCCTGGGAACGGCTCTCGGTTTCGCCTTCGCTCAATCTCCGGCCATCATACTGTTGATGTTCGTTGCGATTGCTGCCGGCATGAGCGCGCCGTATTTGCTGCTCTGCGCGCAACCGGCATGGCTGCGCTTTCTGCCGAAGCCGGGGCCGTGGATGCTGCACGTAAAGCAGTTCATGGGATTTCTGCTGCTGGCGACGCTACTCTTTCTGCTTTACGTGCTCGGCGCGCAGCGCGGCCTCGAAGGGGCGATATGGGCAAGCTGCTTTTTGCTGATCATCAGCATCGCATGCTGGATGAAAGGCGCCTTCGTTCTGCCAACAGCATCAGTCGCGAAGCGAACCATCGTGCTCGCGCTCATGTTCGTGCTTGTGCTTGCGAGTGGCATTTATTTCATCGGTGGGAAATTTCGCTCGACCAATGTTGCTTCGGCCGATTCACGGCTCCGGGGCGACTGGCAGGCATTCACGCCCGAGCGTTTGCAAGCGGACCTGGACGAGGGCCATTCTGTCTTTGTCGATTTTACGGCGGCGTGGTGTCTCACCTGCAAATTCAACGAGGCGAATGTGCTCGAGAGCAATGCTGTCCGAGAGGCGTTTCAGCGTCACGCCATCGTCAAATTGAAAGCCGATTGGACCAGTGGCGATCCGGTGATCACGAAATTATTGCAACGATTTGGTCGTCCGGGGGTCCCGCTCTATGTGCTTTATCCGGGAAAATCCGAAGAACCGATTGTCTTCCCAGAATTGCTTACCAAGGGCATCATTCTGGAGAAACTCGAAACCGCGTCGCGGACTGTGGCTTCGCAGTAACGGCCAAAGAGAATGCCGCAGGTGTTTGTCAGCAGTGTTGTGAACGGGCCGGCGGAGCAGGTTTGGGCGATGATCCGCCGCTTCGACGCAGTTGCTCACTGGCTGCCATTCGTGAAATCGAGCCCCATCGAGGACGGTGGAGATCCGACACGCGTCGGGTGCGTCCGCGTTTTGACACAGACTGATGGTGAGGTGTTTCGTGAAATTCTCGTCGCGCTCTCCGATGCCGAGCGCTGCTATTCCTACACTTTCGTCAGCTCTCCCGTTCCCGTTCGCAATCATCGCACGACGCTCAGAGTGCTGCCAATTACTGATGGCGACTGCTCTTACGTTGAATGGTCCTCGCGGTTTGAAATCGCGCCCGAGCACGAGAGCCAGCTCGTCGAGTTGATGAACCGCAATTTCCAAGCCGGGCTTCGCAGTCTGGCTGAGAAGTTCAGGGGCTGGCCCCAGGACGCGCTGCGAAGTCCGTGAATCGCGAAATGTCCCATAATCCCCGGCGCGCCGAGCGGTCACCCCCTACCATTTCGTCATTCTTTCGTCATTTGTCATTCGAGCTTCGGCATTGCTTCCACTCCTGCATTTGTACTTCTCCAGTTCCTCGCCAAGGTCTTATTCCACAGAAATTTGAACCATCTTAAGTAATTTGGTTTCTAACGAGTTTATGAATACAAAAACGATCCTGACCATTCTCACGTCACTGGTAGCTGGCGCCGTTTTCGCGCTCGACGCGCCTCCCGTTGGCAGCGCAGCGCCGGATTTTTCACTCACCGATGCGAAGGGCAAGACGCATTCGCTTTCGCAATACAAAGGCAAATACGTCGTACTCGAATGGTTCAATCCGGAATGTCCGTTTGTGAAAAAACATTACGGCAGCGGCAACATGCAAAAGCTGCAGGAGGAATACACGGGCAAAGGCATTACATGGTTGACCATCGATTCCAACGCGCCTGGATCAGAAGGCAACCTGACGGCTGACGCGGCCAGCAAGGTCATGACCGGCTGGAAGACTCACCAGACCGCCCTCCTTCTCGATCCGGAAGGCAAGGCCGGACGCGCTTATGGGGCAAAGAATACGCCGAACATGGTCGTGATTAATCCGGAAGGGAAAATTGTTTACGAAGGCGCCATCGACAGCAAGGCCACACCCAATCCCGCCGACATTTCCAGTTCGACCAATTACGTCAAAGTCGCGCTCGACGAATCGTTGGCGGGCAAACCCATCACGACCTCGACGACCAAACCGTACGGTTGTTCGGTCAAATATAAATGAATTGTAGCCGCGGTCTATTTATCGCGCAGTAGCCTTGGCGAATGCGGATGGCCGTCGAGCCGACGAAATTTTCTCGTGACGCGTGTGCCCGTGCACACAAAGGATTAGTTGCGTTTCGCTGAAAACCGCGAGGCCCATCGCAGGATCGGCATCGGCGTTATTCGGACGAGAAACATCCCGAGTTTCATCGCCAAGCCGGGGATGACGAGCGGCCGGTCTGCTTCGAGGGCGGCGAGCGCATCATGCACGACTTGTTCAACTGAAACATGAACGAACTCAGGACCGCTTTCAGACTGACCACCAAGGCGTTTCGCGACTTCTTGGAATTCGGTGTGCACTGGGCCAGGGCAAAGAGCGCAGACGCTCACGCCCGTGCCGCGGAGCTCGGCGCGAAGCGCTTCGGAGAAGCTTGTGACGTACGCCTTGGTCGCGGCGTAAACAGCAAAACCGGGGATCGGGAGGAAACCGGCCGATGAACTCACGTTCAAAATCCCCCCGCGCTTTCTAGCGATCATTTGAGGCACCAAATGGCGGGTGAGGGAAGTGAGCGCGACCATGTTCACGAGCATCATTTGCTCGTTGCGCTTGAGATCGCTTGTCGCAAAGGCACCGGTGTCGCCGAGCCCCGCGTTGTTGATCAAAAGATCGACATTGATCTTCTCGCGCTCGAGCCACGCCACCAATTCCTTCAGTTGCGCCAGATCGGCGAGATCAGTTTCCCGAATGTGAACGACGAGATTTGGATGATACTGCGTTAATTCACCCCGCAGTTCGCTCAATCTTTGCTCGCGGCGCGCCACCAAAACGAGCGATCGCGCTTGGCCGGCGAGTTGCCGCGCAAATTCGCGGCCCAGCCCGGATGAGGCCCCCGTGATCAACGCGTTGCTGTCGTCGAGCCTCATATTATTTCTGCCAAACAGTGAGAGATTCCTCGACTCCGCTCGGAATGACAGAAAGAGATGTCAGCTCGCGTTTTGTAAGCGGTCGCCAATGGCCGCGCGGCAAATCGCCGAGGCGGAGATTAGCGGTGCGAATACGGACAAGACGTTTCACTTCGTAACCGATTTCGTGGAACATACGACGAATTTGTCGATTGATGCCCTGACGCAAGACGACGTGCAAACGTGTGGGCGTGAATGAGTGCAGCCGCGCAATTTTGGCGCGTTGACCGTCGAGAAAAATTCCGCGCTTGAGTTTCGGAGCAAGCGCGGGATCCCATTGCCGGTCCAACGTCACTTCGTACTCCTTGTCGATCTTGTAACGCGGATGGGTCAGCCGTTGGGCGAGTTCGCCATCGTTTGTGAGAAGGATCAAGCCTTCGGTTTGCGCGTCGAGACGACCGATGCTGAAGAGCCGGGAAAATTTTTGTGGCAGAAGATCGAAAATGGTGTCGCGAGCATGCACATCTTTTCGGGTCGAAACGAACCCCGCCGGTTTGTGCAACATGATCGTCAGCGGCGAATCAACATGAACAAGTTTGCCGTCCACTTTTACGTGATCTCGCGTGGCCGGTTGTGCGCTGAAGTTCGTGCAAACGCGGCCGTTGATCGCGACGCGTCCAGCAGCGATCAACTCATCGCAATGCCGGCGGGAACCGACTCCAGCCGCGGCAAGGAAGCGATTGAGACGCATGGCGGGGGAAAAGTTTGTGAATACGGACCGGCGATCGGTGAATGGTTGGAACGCGTCGCGCGTTTCGCCACTATTCACTTATCAGCATTCACTTCGGCGCTTGCGCCTACACGTCCGGCTTCGTCTTCGGAAGGCTGACGACTTTTTGACCTTCCTTCCACTGACCGCGCTTCTTCAAGAGCTCGACACGCTCGAAGCGCTTCAGCACGTTGCGCCTGGCGGCGATCGTGCTGGCTCCTTTGAGACTGCGATGTTGCGACATGGTTTATGTTAAAAAGAGTTAAAACGTTACAAAGCGGGAAAACGAGGCGGAAACTAAGCTGCGCCTGGTATTTTTCAAATGGATTACGTCAGCACGTTGATGGCGTGGGAACCGGTGACCGGAGTCCGGCGGCACTGGTTCTTTATAATTGGTTGCTGAGCACGACGTAAGTGCCCGCCGACGCGACCTGATGATACACGTGAAAACGTTCGATCAGTAAACGTTTCCAGTAAGTGACCCGCTCTTGCTCAATGACGAGGTAAACGGCGTCAGACCCGCGCCACCGTTCCAAGACGGCGTTTTCATCAAGGAAGATGTCGGCCGCGGGTGCGCTTATGGGAGCTTCTTTTCCTGGATTTTGATTAACGAAGAGAAATTTCCTGTTCAGGTAAAAAATGAGGCTGCTGCTGTCGTCGAGCGGGCCTTCGAATAACACTTTGTCGTTTTCATCCAGCCGTGCGTTCAGAAAACGGCCCAGATCGGCGAGTGAGAAATAAGGCGCCATTCGGGCGACGCCTTCGATCATGCAGAGCCCACCCGGAATCATCGCAACGGCCAGGGCGATGGCGGCAAGTTTCTCGCGTTGCTTGAAAACAAGATAAAGCGCCATCAGCGAGAGAACGATGAGCGAGAGGCCGGTGACGATGAGCATCGGACGAAATGAGAGCCAGATTGAAACGGGCATGTCCTGCAAGGCTTTCCAAGCCGTCCAGCGCGCATCCATCGTCCCCCAATGACCATTCAGAGTGCGCGCCGCGTATGAAATGAACACGGCAAACGCGGCGCTCGTCATACCGATGAGACCGACGGCGACCACGCCGGCGGCGCGCAATTTGCCGGACATTCTGTCCCACGCGACGACTGCCCAAAGCGCGAACGCGCTCCACATGCTCATCGAATAATAATCCTGGCGCTGCCCAAGAAAGAGCAGCGGCACAAAGACGACGCCCATCCAGCAAAGCGGCAGCGCATCGGCAAATTCGATCTCACGCGGCCGTATCACCCGTCGCCAGGCGAAAATCACGCCCGGCAAAAGCGCGATCGACCATGGGAACCACCACGCCAAATGCATGACCAAAAATTGATAAGCGGAAATGCCTTTAAAATCGTGCGTTGCATCGAAAAGCCCGCGCAAATGTCCCATCCATTCCGAGCTGATCTGATAACGAAAGTATCCGGGAGAATGCCATTCCGCCCAGATGTGCCACGGCGCGACAATCAAACAAAAGATCGACAGGTACTCCCAGCGCAAGAGCGCGCGAAATCGCATCCGGGCTTCCCGATAAAAGACCGAGAGCAGAAGAAAGATCGCGCCGGGGTAAACGACCCCGAGCAAGCCTTTGGTGAGACAGGCGAGCGCGGAACAAATCCAAAATCCCGCGAACCAGGCACGCCGGTGACGTCGATTCCGATAACCGCATAGCCCGCAAAAAATCGCACCTGCAATTAACGCGCTGACCAGCGGCTCGGGCATGACGATCCGCGCAAGGAGAAAAACGCCGCAGAAACTAAGATAAATCAAACCGGCAAGGAAGCCGCGCCAGTAATCCATGAGCTTTTCTCCAATCAAGAAAATCAGTGCAACCGACGCAACGACAGCAAGCGCGACCGGCAGCCGCGCGGCAGCGGCGTTTACGCCGAAAAGCTTGAAGGAAAAACTGATGAGCCAGTAAAGTAAGGGCGGTTTTTGCAGACGCGGGAGACCATCATTGGTGGGCAGAAGCCAGTGATGCGTCTCGACCATCTCACGGGCGGCACCGGCGTATTGCCCTTCCGTTTGACTGTAAAGGTCGCCCGAACCGATGGTCGCGACGTGCATGAGCGCCGCCAGCGCGATCAGAATAATAAAGAGGGCATGGCGCGCGGGCGGGGGCGTGAGCACCGATGGCTCAAGAAGCGTTTCTTCAATGCTAAAAGTACGCGTGCCGGCGACCATCGATTCGTGAGATTATCCCCCAACCAGGCGGCGATTCGCCTCGGGGTCCCGGTATTTTTCCCAGCTCTTCGGCAACTGCAGTAATTTTCCCGCCGGTATCTCGATGAGAGCGAGTGATTGGCGGCACTCGGCAATCAAGACATCATCTTTCGGCCGAGTGATCCGGAATGCGCACCAAAATCGCACGCGCTCCGATCGATCAAGCCAGCCCTCGATCACAAGTCGATCCCCAAGTTTGGCTGCGCGCCGATAATTTATCTCCGTGCGAACGACGACCGGGTACCGTTGCGTCTCAGCCATTTCCGCGAGGGCCAGACCGAGTTCTTCGGCAAGCAGTGTGCGCGCGACTTCGATGAAGCGCAGATATGCGATGTTCGACACAACCCCACCGCAATCGGTGTCAAAAAACATCACCCGCAGTTCTGTGCGGATACGCGGCCTGCGAGCATTCATTGTCCAGAGATTACCACGAAGATCACGAAGGACACGAAGCTTAACTAAATTCAAATCATTTTCGTGCTCTTCGTGTTCTTCGCGGTGCCAGCGTGCAACATCGACAAGACAGCATCGGCAACTTCCTGGACGCTGACGGCTTTCATACAACGAAAATCGATCGGGCATTCGCGTAGGAAGCATGGACTGCACTCAACTTGGTGCCGGAGGATAATGTGATTGTCTCCGAGCGGCCCAGTTAGTCGCGGTTCCGTCGAACCAAAAATGGCGACGATCGGCACATTGAGTAAAGCCGCGAGATGCATGGCGCCGGTGTCGTTTGTCAGCAGCAAGTGGCACTCTCGCAGTTCATCGATCAATTGCTCTATTGTCGTCTGGCCAACGCGATTTAAGCAGGCGCCGCCGAGCGCGGTCGCGATCTGCTCAGCAACTGCCGCATCGTTTTTCGTTCCAAACAAAATCCATTGCACCGGTGATTGAGCAGCAACCGCTGCTGCCACTTCGGAGAAACGTTCCGGCAACCATCGCTTGGCCGGTCCGTATTCCGCGCCTGGGGAGAGGCCGATCTTAAATGTTTGATGTGTGATGTGTGACGTTTGATTGAAACTTGGGCGTTGGGCGTTGGACGTTGAGCGGTGAGCGTTGCGTGCTACTACGCCGCAGTGCTCGGCGATCCGGAGATAACGAGCGGATTGATGTTCGAGCGGGCTGGGTTGCGGTGACTCGCGGATAATCTGGTTCAATAACCAACGACGCGAATGGCCACGATAACCGACCCGGCGGGGCGAGCCACTTAGCCACGCTTCAAGAGCAACGCGTAGTGAATTTGGGAAAAGAACCGCCACGTCACAACTCCGATGTCGCCGGAGCAAACGAACAGTCGCAAAGAGTGAATCTCGAGGGAGAGGAATAACCGCGTCCACTTCTGGAATCAGCTTCCATATCGCCGCGATGTTCGACGGCGCGGAAATGGTGATATGCGCGTCGGG